>NZ_JBVVPB010000007.1:0-269863 GCF_055807435.1 Bradyrhizobium sp. Ken51
GGCATGCAAGAGGTCGGCGGTTCGATCCCGCCTGGCTCCACCAGCCTTCGCTCGCTTCGCGAGCTTCGGCTCGGCAAGCCAGCTCCGCTCCATCGTAGCGAAGCTAGCGAAGGCTGCCGCGGCGTAGCCCGCAGGGCGAAGCCGGGCTTCAGCAATCGAAAGCGGATATATTAGGCTCTCCCTCGACAGCCGGGGCATCCTTGAGAGCCTCGATTCCCTCCACTTCTATGTCGGGATTACCGACGATCTGCGCGCCCGACTGACAAAGCACAATGCTGGCGAGGTGCCCCACACCTCGAAATACGGGCCTTGGCGTCTCAAGACTTACGTTGCGTTCAGCAACGAGAAGCAAGCCGTAGCATTCGAGAAGTATCTGAAGTCAGCGTCCGGTCGCGCCTTCGCCAAGAAACGGCTCTAACCCTACTCCCCGATCACCGCATTCAACCGATCGCGCAACGCCACAATCTCATCCTTCATCGCGACCAGTTCCGAGACCGAGCAATCCGACGCCGCCAGGATCGATTGCGGCACGGCGCGCGCCTTGTCCTTCAGGGCGTGGCCCTGCGGTGTCAATGCGATCAGCACCTGACGCTCGTCTTCGCTCGAGCGCGTGCGCTTGACGAGGTGGGCGGCCTCGAGGCGCTTGAGCAGCGGCGTCAGCGTGCCCGAATCCAGGTGCAGCTTTTCGCCGATGCTTTTGACCGGCACGTCGTCACGCTCCCACAGCACCAGCATCACCAGATATTGCGGATAGGTCAGGCCGAGCCGGTCCAGCAGCGGCTTGTAGACGCGGTTGAAGGCATGCGCGGCCGAATAGACCGCGAAGCAGATCTGGTTGTCGAGGCGCAGCGGCGCGTCCGCTGCTGAATGTTTCCGGGGCATCGAGAATCTCACAGGACCAGCTCCATTCTGGGGCCGGCCGGCGCCACATTCAATTGCGAACAATTAAATGTGAGGCTTCATAATTTCAATTGCGCACAATCTAATTGTTTGCGATAAGGATGCCACCCCACCCGAAAACACAGGGAGACGAAAATGTCAGTGAACGTCCTCTACAAGACCAGCGCAAAGGCCACCGGCGGCCGCGACGGCCATGCTGCGACCCTCGACGGCGCGCTCGACGTCAAGCTCACCACGCCGAAGGAGCTCGGCGGCGGCGGCGGCGCCGGCAACAATCCCGAGCAGCTGTTTGCGGCGGGCTATGCCGCCTGCTTCATCGGCGCGATGAAGTTCGTATCCTCGCAAGGCGGACCGAAGGTTCCGGCCGACGCCTCCGTGACCTCCACCGTCGGTATCGGCCCGCGCGCGGCCGGCGGATTCGGTCTCGATATCGACCTTGCCGTCTCGCTGCCGGGCCTCGCCCGCGCGGAAGCCGAGGCGCTGGTCGAGAAGGCGCACCAGGTGTGCCCGTATTCCAACGCGACGCGCGGCAATGTCGACGTTCGCCTGACGGTCGTCTGATCGGTTAGCTGAAGCGGCTGACCCCGGATCCCCTCGGGCCGGCCGCTTCCCTTGATTATTTGCCATGCCGCGGGATGCGGCGACCGACCTGCATGACGCCCTACGCGGGAAGCCATTGCCGGCTCGGACGAACCTCGTTAGGCCTGTGATCACATCGACACAGGGGACGCGAAGGCATGACTGAAGCCGTCAGTTCTGGAGCTGCCACGGGCGCAATGAGCGGCCTGCGCGTCATCGATCTCACGCGCGTGCTCGGCGGTCCCTATTGCACCCAGATCCTCGCCGACCACGGCGCCGACGTGATCAAGGTCGAGCCGCCCGCAGGCGACGAGGTGCGCGACTGGGGCCCTCCCTTCCACGAGGAAGACGCGGCCTATTTCATCGGCATCAACCGCAACAAGCGCTCGATCGGCCTCGACCTCGCCTCCGAGGGCGGCCGGACCGTGCTGCTCAAGATGCTGGAGAGCGCCGACGTCCTGATCGAGAACTTCAAGCCGGGCACGCTGGAGAAATGGGGCATCGGCAACGAGATGTTGCGCGAAAAATTCCCGCGCCTCGTGCATTGCCGGATCTGCGGCTTCGGCGCCGACGGCCCGCGCGGCGGCAATCCCGGCTATGACGCCATCATCCAGGCCATGACCGGCATGATCGCGGCGACCGGCTCGCCCGAGAGCGGACCGATGCGGATCGGCGTGCCGCTGGTCGATATCGGCACCGGCCTCTATGCGGCGATCGGCATCCTGATGGCGCTGGCGGAACGGCAGCGCTCGGGCCAGGGCCAGTTCCTGGAGACCACGCTGTACGAGACCGGTCTCGCCATCATGCATCCGCACACCGCGAATTATTTCATGCATGGCAAGCCGCCCTCGCTCACCGGCAACGAGCATCCCAACCTCGTGCCCTATGCGATTTTCCCGACCAAGACCGACAATATCTTCATCGGCGTCGGCAATGACGGCACCTTCCGCAAGCTCGCCAAGGAGATCGGCAAGCCCGAGCTAGGCACCGATCCGCGCTTTGCGCGCAACAAGGACCGCATCGCCAATCGCGAAGCGCTGCGGGCCGAGCTCGCCGCCGTGTTCAGTCAGCACGAGGCCGAGTCGCTGTGCAATCGCCTGCTCGCCGCGGGCCTGCCCGCAGGCCCCGTGCAGAAGATCGACCAGGCGTTGACCAACCCGCACACAATCGCGCGCGGCGATATTATCGAGAAGGACTGGTACAAGGGCGTGGCGTCCCCGATCCGGCTCGATCGCAGCAAGCCAAGCCTGCGTCGCCTGCCGCCGAAATTCAGCCAGCACGCAGCCGAGGTGCTGGGCGAGTTCGGCTATTCGACGTCCGAGATCGACGCGATGGTCGAGCAGGGCACGGTCTGCGGACCCGAGCGCAAGCGCTAGGGCCCTCGCCTTCCACATCCCACGGCAATGCCGCACTGCGGCGCGGGCGCTCTGTGCACCGCGAACGGAGGACGATGCGCGCGCGGCATTCGCCTATTTGACGGCTTCCCTTTTCCAGCGCTTGCCGCTTTCGTTTCGGCCGCTTACACAGTCATGTGAACGTCATATGGCGCTGCTAGCGCAAGCGATCATTTTTGACGGCCTAAGAGAACGGCCAAGGGAGGTTTACTTGATGGCTCTTCGACACTTTGGAGCGGCTGCCGCTATTACACTCACGGTTGGACTCTCGGCCCCGCCGGCCTTGGCCGCGACCGAAATCCAGTGGTGGCACGCGATGACCGGCGCCAACAATGACGTCATCGTCAAGCTCGCCACCGACTTCAACGCGTCGCAGAGCGACTACAAGGTGATCCCGACCTACAAGGGCAACTATCCCGATACGATGAACGCCGGCATCGCGGCGTTCCGCGCCGGTAATGCCCCGCACATCATGCAGGTGTTCGAGGTCGGCACCGCGACCATGATGGCCGCGACCGGCGCCGTGAAGCCCGTCTACAAGCTGATGGCCGACGCCGGCGAGAAGTTCGATCCCAAGATCTACCTGCCCGCCATCACCGGCTATTATTCGACGTCGAAGGGCGAGATGCTCTCATTCCCCTTCAACTCGTCCTCGACCGTGATGTGGGTGAACCTCGACGAGCTGAAGAAGGCGAACGTCGAGATCCCGAAGACCTGGCCCGAAACGTTCGAGGCCGCCAAGAAGCTGAAGGCTGCCGGTCATGACACCTGCGGCTTCTCGGGCTCCTGGATCACCTGGGTCAATCTCGAGCAGCTCTCCGCCTGGCACAACGTGCCGCTCGCCAGCAAGGCCAACGGCCTCGACGGCTTCGACACCGTGCTCGAGTTCAACGGTCCGCTTCAGGTCAAGCATCTCGAAACCCTGGTCGAGCTGCAGAAGACCAAGACCTATGACTACGCCGGCCGCACCAACACCGGCGAGGGCCGCTTCACCTCCGGCGAATGCCCGATCTATCTGACCTCGTCGGCGTTCTTCGGCAACGTCAAGGCGCAGGCCAAGTTCGCCTTCACCGCCGTGCCGATGCCGTATTATCCGGACGTCAAGGGCGCGCCGCAGAACTCGATCATCGGCGGCGCTTCGCTGTGGGTGATGGGCGGCAAGTCGGCCGACGAATACAAGGGCGTCGCGAAGTTCCTGACCTTCCTCTCGGACACCGATCGCCAGGTCTATATCCACAAGGCCTCAGGCTACCTGCCGATCACCAAGGCTGCTTATGAGAAGGCCAAGGCCGAGGGCTTCTACAAGGATCAGCCCTACCTCGAGACCCCGCTGCTGGAGCTGACCAACAAGGAGCCGACCGAGAATTCGCGCGGTCTGCGCCTCGGCAACATGGTTCAGCTGCGTGACGTCTGGTCGGAAGAGATCGAGCAGGCGCTGGCCGGCAAGAAGACCGCCAAGCAGGCGCTGGATGCCGCCGTCGAGCGCGGCAACACGATGCTGCGGCAGTTCGAAAAGACCGCCGTCAAGTGAGGCAATGAGCGGCAGGCCGCGACCCGGCCTGCCGCTCTGCTGGCATCATGCAAAAGCAAGCCATTTTCCAGTCAAGGCTGTTGCCGTACGCGCTGGTTGCGCCGCAGCTCGCGATCGTCCTGATTTTCTTCTATTGGCCGGCCCTGCAAGCGGTGATCCAGTCCTTCCTGCTCCAGGATGCGTTTGGGCTGTCGACCACCTTTGTCTGGTTCGAAAATTACATCGAGCTGTTCAAGGACGCGGCTTATTTCGAGGCGATCGTCCGAACGTTCTTCTTCTCGTTCGCGATCGCCGTCTCGTCGCTGTCCTTCGCGCTGCTGCTCGCCGTGATGGCGGACAAGCCGCTGCGTGGCTCGATGCTCTACCGCACGCTGCTAATCTGGCCCTATGCGGTGGCGCCGCCGGTCGTCGGCGTGCTCTGGATCTTCATGCTGCATCCCTCGCTCGGCGTGCTCTCGCGCTATCTACGCAATATGGGCATCGACTGGAATCCGCTGCTCGATGGCGACCAGGCCGCGGCGTTGATCATCCTCGCCGCCGCCTGGAAACAGATCTCCTATAATTTCCTGTTCTTCCTCGCCGGCCTGCAGGCGATCCCGAAGAGCGTGTTCGAGGCCGCCGCGATCGACGGCGCCCGTCCGATGCGGCGGTTCTGGACCGTGACCTTCCCGCTGCTGTCGCCGACCATCTTCTTCCTGCTGGTGGTCAACATCGTCTACGCCTTCTTCGACACGTTCGGCATCATCGACACCATGACCCGCGGCGGTCCGGGAACGTCGACGGTCACGCTGGTCTACAAGGTCTATTCCGACGGACTGCTCGGCGGCAATCTCGGCAGCTCGGCGGCGCAGTCGGTGATCCTGATGGTCATGGTCATCGTGCTCACCGGAATCCAGTTCCGCTTCGTCGAACGCAAGGTGACCTACTGATGGTCGAGGAAGAGGGCTTCCGGCGCTACATCGCCCATATCATCCTCTGGATCGGGATCGCGATCGTCGCCTTCCCGGTCTACATCGCGTTCGTCGCCTCGACGCAGGACAACGCGCTGATCGCCAACGGGCAGATGTCGCTGCTGCCGGGCGGTCATTTCTTCGAGGTCTACTACCAGACCATTTTCGTCGGCACGAGCGGCTCGACCCGCGAGCCCGTCGGCAACATGATGCTGAACTCCCTGGTGATGGCGCTGCTGATCGCAGTCGGCAAGATCTCGATCTCTATCATCTCGGCTTATGCGATCGTCTATTTCCGCTTTCCGTTCCGGATGCCGATCTTCTGGATCATCTTCATCACGCTGATGCTGCCGGTCGAGGTGCGCATCTATCCGACCTACAAGATCGTCGCTGATCTCCACATGCTCGACAGCTACGCCGGCCTGTCGCTGCCGCTGATCGCCTCGGCCACCGCGACGCTGCTGTTCCGCCAGTTCTTCATGACCGTGCCGGACGAGCTGCTGGAGGCCTCCCGCATCGACGGCGCCGGTCCCCTGCGCTTCTTTTGGGATACGCTGCTGCCGCTGTCGCGCACCAACATGGCGGCGCTGTTCGTGATCCTCTTCATCCTCGGCTGGAATCAATATCTCTGGCCGCTGCTGATCACCACCCGCGACGACATGCAGACCATCCAGGTCGGCATCCGCAAGATGATCACCACCACCGACGCGCTGACCGAATGGCCGATCGTGATGGCGACCGCCGTGCTGGCGATGCTGCCGCCGGTGTTCGTCGTCGTAGCGATGCAGAAATTATTCGTGCGCGGACTCGTGGAGACGGAAAAGTAAATCTCATGGCTAACGTCACCCTGCGCAACGTCCGCAAGACCTATCCCGGCGGCTTCGAGGCCATCAAGGGCGTCAACGTCGATGTCGGCGACGGACAATTCTGCGTGCTGGTCGGCCCATCCGGCTGCGGCAAGTCGACATTGCTGCGCATGGTCGCAGGCCTCGAAACCGTCACCGGCGGCGAGATCGACATCGGCGGCCGCATCGTCAACCAGATCGAGCCCGCCGACCGCGACATCGCCATGGTGTTCCAGAACTACGCGCTCTATCCGCATATGAGCGTCTTCAACAACATGGCCTACGGCCTGCGCAACCGCGGCATGAAGGAGGCCGAGGTCAAGAGCCGCGTCGACGAAGCCGCGCGCGTGCTCGAGCTCACGTCGATGCTGGAGCGCAAGCCGCGCCAGCTCTCCGGCGGCCAGCGCCAGCGCGTCGCCATGGGCCGCGCCATCGTGCGCCAGCCGAAAGTATTTCTGTTCGACGAGCCGCTGTCCAATCTCGACGCCAAACTCCGCATCGCGATGCGGGTCGAGATCCGCAAATTGCAGCGCCGGCTCAACACCACGTCGATCTACGTCACCCACGACCAGCTCGAGGCGATGACGCTTGCCGACATTCTCGTCGTGATGAATGGCGGCCAGGTCGAGCAGGTCGGCAATCCCCTGGCGATCTACGAAAAGCCGGCGACGACCTTCGTCGCCTCCTTCATCGGCGCGCCGCCGATGAATCTGATGTCGACGCGGCCCGAGGAGATCCGGTCGCAGCTCGCCGGCAGCGGCGCGGCTGACGCCGGAATCCTCGGCATCCGCCCGGAGGATTTCGTCATCACCGACCAGACGCCCGCCGACGGCGTCGTGTTGCCGCTCACCGTGGAAGCGATCGAGCGCGTCGGCGCCGAAACCTTCGTCTACGGCACGCGGGCTCAGGACGAGCAGCGCATCGCCGCCAACCCCGGCGAGCTGCCGCCCGGCGAGGTCATCGTGCGCATTCCCGGCTCAGAGGCGCCGCCGATCGGCGAGAAGATCCGCGTCGCAGCAATGCGCCAAAAGCTGCATCTGTTCAGCGGCGACGGCCGGACGCGGATCGAGGCCTGACCGGTTCCAGGGGGCCGTCGATTAAAAAACTGCGAAAACAACCCCATGCACAGTAGAAGGGGGTTTGTTTTCGTTGAGAGAATTCGGCCGGCTAACTCGTCGTCATGCCCGGGCTTGTCCCGGGCATCCACGTTCTTCACGCGCGAGTAAAGGTCGTGGATGGCCGGGACAAGCCCGGCCATGACGATGCGGAAGCAACGGTGCACGTAAGCGGAAATGGCCCATCCACAGCCCCCGGCTACGTCCTTGAACCTACACGCGGATATGCCCATATTGCTGATCAAGGGGTGCCTGTACGGGCCCTGATGCACCAAAGTCGCTTCGAGAGGACTTTGTAAACTATGTCTCGTGTTCCCACGCTTTCCAGTCCGTTCCTTCTGGGCTTCGACGAGATCGAGCGCGTGCTCGATCGGGTCGTCAAAGGCGCCGACGGTTACCCTCCCTACAATATCGAGAGGTGCGACCGATCGGAGGGCCAGCCCGAGCGTTTGCGGATCACGCTGGCGGTCGCCGGATTCACCCGCGACCAACTCGATGTAACCATTGAAGAAAACCAGCTCGTCATTCGCGGACGGCAGCAGGACGACAAGACCCGGCAATACATCCATCGCGGCATCGCCGCGCGCCACTTCCAGCGCACTTTCGTGCTGGCGGAGGGGATGCTGGTGCTGGGTGCGGATCTGAAGAACGGATTGCTGGCGATCGATCTTGCCCGGCCGGAACCGGAGAGGATCGTTAAGACAATCGCTATCAATGAGCACGAATAATGGAACGAGTAGCGGACTCGACCGCTTAGTTTCTGTGAAGGAGTCGAGACCATGAGTGAAGGTCACGTTGCGTTCGAATACGAAGCCAAGAACGTCTCGCCAGAGACGCTGGCAACCCTCGGCGAAGGCCATATCGCCTATGTGAAGCAGATCCGCTCCGAGGATGTGCCGGGCCTGTTTCCCGAAGCGCCGAAGATCGCGCCGGGCCTCAAGCTCTTCGCGCTCCACGCCGCCGACGGCACGCCGATCATGCTGACCGACAGCCGCGAAGCCGCGATCGCCAACGCCTGGAGCAATGAGCTGCAAGCGGTGAGCGTGCACTGAGCACGCGCGCGTCGCATCAATAGAGTTTCAAGCGGGCATGCCTTCGAAGGAAGGCGTGCCCGTTTTTATTCGACGACGGATCGCTGCAATCTCCCCGTCATTGCGAGCGAAGCGAAGCAATCCAGAATCTCTCCGTGGAGACATTCTGGGTTGCTTCGTCGCTGTGATCCTCGCAATGACGGAGTGTGAGGCTAAGGCGTGCCCTGCTCTCGTGTTCCGGACGCGGAGACGCTTACGCTGCGGTCGCCGGCGGCAGCGCGAGCACCGAATAGATCGCCTGGGCGTCGCGCGAGGCGCGGAGCTTTTTGGCGATGTCCTGGTCGCGCAGCAGGCGGGCGATGCGGGCGAGCGCCTTGAGGTGATCGGCGCCGGCGCCTTCGGGGGCGAGCAGCAGGAAGACGAGATCGACCGGCTGGCCGTCCATCGATTCGAAATCGATCGGACGATCGAGGCGCGCGAACAGGCCGAAAATCTTTTCCAGCTTGGGCAGCTTGCCGTGGGGGATGGCGACGCCGTAGCCGACCGCGGTGGTGCCGAGCTTCTCGCGTTGCAGGAGCACCTCGAACACGGAACGCTCGTTCTGCCCGGTCAGCTCGGCGGCCTTGGCCGCGAGTTCCTGAAGCGCCTGCTTCTTGCTGTTGACCTTCAATGCCGGGAGAATCGCCTCGGGCGCGACCAGATCGGTAATCGGCATGGAAGTCTTCCGAGGTGAATGAAAACGTCAGGTTCCGAATTGGCCAGCCTGGACAAAGAACCTGGGCGGGCCGACGTCGAGAAGTTGAAGCAGGAGGCGGACTTAGCTCGCCCCTGATGTGGGGGGCTTCTACTCCAACGCAATCCCGGTGCCAACTCCCGCGTGCAGCTTTGCCCCGGTCATTGTTAAGGCCGAAAGGGGCCCCGGCGCGGAGCCCCAGGGCCGTCGCCCGACGGCCTCACGCCTTGCCGTCCTTGCCGTCCGCCTTGGTGCCCGGGGGGTCGATCCAGCCGACATTGCCGTCGGCCCGGCGGTAGATGATGTTCACCCGACCCGAGGAACCGTGCTGAAAGACCAGGCAAGGCGCCCCGCTGAGGTCGAGTTCCATGACCGCTTCGCTGACGGACAGCGGCTTCAGCGAGGTGGTGGCCTCGGCGATGATGACGGGGCTGTAGCCGGTGATCTCGTCCTCGTCCTCTCCCTCGCCCGGTGCCTCCAGCACGTAGCTCGTGGCATCCATGGCGGCCAGCGCCGCGGAGGCGACATGGGCCTTGCGGGCGGAGCGGTCCTTGAGCCGGCTCTTGTAGCGCTTGAGCCGCTTCTCGATCATCAGCAGCGCCTGGTCGGCACTGGCATAGGCGTCCGGTGCGTTCGAATCGGCCTCGAGCGTAATTCCCGAATCAAGATGCAGCGCACAGTCGGTGCGGAAGCCGAAGCCGTCCTTGCTCAGCGTGATGTGACCGGAGTAGTTGCCGTCGAAATATTTGCGCAGAACCTCTTCAGTCCGGTCGGTGACGCGGCCGCGCAGGGCCTCGCCGACATTGACGCTCTTTCCCGAGATGCGGAGAGTCATGTGAACCTCGCTTGGTTCGTGCCTGGCCTGGATTTGGGCCCGATAGCAGATCGAGAGTAGCGCGATTTGGCGCCGGCGCAATCAGGCCGGTTCGGGATTGCGGGAGCGATCGGCCATGGCGGTGGAGAGGACGTTACCAAGAGCGCTCTGCTTGTCGCGACGGCGTTGCACCGAGGAAGGAATGCGCATGGCTTCGCGGTACTTCGCGACCGTGCGGCGGGCGATATCAATGCCCGAGCCGCGCAAGCGTTCCACGATGGTGTCGTCGGACAGGATCGCGGACGGCGCCTCCGCATCGATCAGCTGCTTGATGTGATGGCGCACGGCTTCGGCCGAATGCGCCTCGCCGCCATCGGCCGAAGCGATCGAGGCCGTGAAGAAATATTTCAGCTCGAACGTGCCGCGATTGGTCGCCATGTATTTGTTGGCGGTGACGCGCGACACCGTGGATTCATGCATCTGGATGGCGTCGGCGACGGCCTTCAGATTCAGCGGTCGCAGATGCGCCACGCCATGGGTGAAGAAGCCGTCCTGCTGGCGCACGATCTCGGTTGCGACTTTCAGGATGGTGCGGGCACGCTGGTCGAGCGCGCGCACCAGCCAGGTCGCGTTCTGAAGCGCGTCGGTGAAATAGGATTTGTCGCCGTCCTTGCCGATCTTCTTCGAGAGCTGCGAATAGTAGGTCTGGTTGACCAGCACGCGCGGCAAGGTGTCGCTGTTGAGCTCGACATGCCAGCCGCCGTCGGGACCCGGCCGGACATAGACATCGGGCACCATGGTCTGCAGCCGGGCCGAGCCGAACTTCATGCCGGGCTTGGGATTGAGCCGGCGGATCTCGCCGATCATGTCGGCAATGTCCTCGTCGTCGACGCCGCAGACCTTGCGCAAGGCTCCGATGTCGCGCTTGGCGAGGAGGTCGAGATGCTCGACCAGGGCCTGCATCGCGGGATCGTAGCGGTCGAGCTCGCGGAGCTGGATCGCCAGGCATTCGCTCAAATTGCGCGCGCAGACGCCGGGAGGATCGAATTTCTGCAGCACGGCAAGAACGCTCTCGACGTCCTGTTGCGACGCGCCCAGCCGTTCGGCGGCCTGGCCGAGATCCGGGGGCAGATAGCCGGCCTCGTCGACGAGGTCGATCAAATACTGGCCGATCATGCGCTGCGCGGCCCCGGTGAAGGCGACCGAGAGCTGCTCGGCGAGATGGTCGCCGAGCGTGATCTCGGCAGCGACGAAGGCTTCGAGATTGTAGTCCTCGTCACCGGAGGCGCCGCCGCCCCATTCGGTATAGGTGGTCGGCGCCGCATCCTGGGCGTTGCGGGCAGCCGCCTCGGCGGGTTCCTCGGAGAAGACGTTGTCCAGACCGGTGTCCATGGTCTGCTCGATCTCGGCGCGGGTGCCGAGATCCTTGCTCATCCACTCTTCCTGGCCGGGCTCGAAGGCTTCGCCCGGGCCGCCGCCGGGCTCGTCGTTGTGGCCGCCGTCGCTATCGTTGAACTGCCCGGTCTCGGCCGGGCCCTCGCCGGCGGGCGGCTCGTCATTGGCCCGTTCCAGCAGCGGGTTACGCTCGAGTTCCTCTTCGACGAACGTCGTGAGATCGAGATTGGACAATTGCAGCAGCTTGATCGCCTGCATCAACTGCGGCGTCATGACCAGCGACTGCGATTGCCGGAACTCTAATCTCTGCGAAAGCGCCATGAAGCAAGAACCGATCCCAAAAAGTTGGTCCGATTTTTGCTTATCCTAGTCCAAGCCCGATGTACACGTCTTGACGAAATGGAAAAACGGGCTAGAGGCGGAATTCCTCGCCAAGGTAAAGGCGGCGCACGTCCGGATCGGCGACGATCTCATCCGGGCTCCCCTCGGTGAGGATTTCACCGGCATAGACGATGTAGGCGCGATCGGTAAGGCCAAGCGTCTCGCGCACATTGTGGTCGGTGATCAGCACGCCGATGCCGCGGTTGGTGAGGTGGCGGACGAGGTCCTGGATATCGCCGACCGCGATCGGATCGATGCCGGCAAAGGGCTCGTCGAGCAGCATGTAGTTCGGGCGCGTCGCCAGCGCGCGCGCGATCTCGACGCGGCGCCGCTCGCCGCCGGACAGCGCGATCGACGGCGATTTCCGCAGGCGCGTGATGTTGAATTCGTCGAGCAGCGAGTCGAGCTGCTGCTCGCGCTTCTTGCGCGAGGGCTCGACCACTTCGAGCACGGCGCGGATGTTCTGCTCGACGGTAAGGCCACGGAAGATCGAGGCTTCCTGCGGCAGATAGCCGATGCCGAGCCGCGCACGCTGATACATCGGCAGCTTGGTGACGTCGTGGCCGTCGAGCTCGATCGCACCGCGATCGGCCTTGATCAGGCCGGTGATCATGTAGAACACGGTGGTCTTGCCGGCGCCGTTGGGGCCGAGCAGGCCGACCGCTTCGCCGCGGCGCACATAGATGCTGACGCCGCGCACGACCTGGCGGCTGCCAAAACTCTTTTCCACGCTATGCACAGCCAGGAAGCCCGGCCGCTTCAAGAGCTGAGGCCCGCCCGCGCCGTTGGGCCTGCCGGCGGCCCTCACGGGGTGAACCGCCTGGGCCCGGGGCTGCTCGGCCTGATAGTCGCCTTGGAACTGATCGGGTGCATGCATCGGCTGGTTACGGGCGATCGGCGGCGCGTCCCGTACGGGACTGGCCACGAGACCACCGACGCTGTCACCGAGTGCGGTGATGTCCTGGCGCGCAAATCCTGGCCGGCCGCGTTTGGCGGGGCGCCGACGGAACATGCTGAAGAGATCGACCATCCCCGCCTTCTAGCCTTTCGCGACGATCCTGCGCGGTCTTCGCGCGATCTGCCGCGCCGGCCTCAGGATTCGCCGACGCAGCATGAATGAAGGGATGTCTCATGCCCAGTGAAACACGCCCGAAGAGCGGCGGACCCCGCTTCGAAAGCCCTTCGCGCTAGATACAGTCTCGGCGGGCAAGCTTCAACCTCGGATCGGGAGTGATCGACCCAAGCGTCTGAAATCATTCCTCTAATTTACTTTGACTGACTTCAGCTCATTTGGGCTTGGTTGCGCCAGGCAATTGCAGAGGTCCCGCATTGGGCTTGGCCGCGCCTCCGGATCCGCAATCATTGCCGCCGCCCTGCGGCAGCAGCGCCTGCACCCGGCCGCTGTCGGATTCCACACGCGACACGCCGGTGGTCATGTCGACCGCCAGCCGGTCGCCACGCAGTACGTTCTTGCACTGCGTCAAGACGACGCCGCCAAGCATGGTGATGAGGTTGGTCCTGGTGTCGAACACGGCAGTCTCGCCCGTCACCACCTGGTCCTTCTGGGTGACGACGACATTGCCGCGCGCCTCCAGCCGCTTGATCGAGGAGTTCCCCCCCGGCCCCGGCGTCGCCGACTGCATCGGCGCCCCCTTTGCCGACTTCGCCGCAGGCTGCGGCGCGGCCGGCTTGTCGCCGCCCGAATCGTAAAACACCACCAGCGTCTTCGAGGTCATGGTGGTGTCGCCCTGAATGACCTTCACATTGCCGGAGAAGGTCGCCTCCTTCTTCTTGTCGCGCATCTCGAGCGAGGCGGCTTCGATCTGGATCGGCTGATCGCGGTTCTGCGAGAAGCCCTGCATCGCGTTGGGCACGCCTTGCATCGTGCTCTGCGCGCTTGCCGCACCTGTTGCGACCAGTGCGATGCCGACGGCGAGCGCGGCCGCACCAGGGATGACGCGCCGCTTGTCGTCGTTGCGCGGAAAAAACCTGATCATGAAAATCACTTTGAATTGGCGGACTTGTTCTGGGGCGTACGTGTCTTCGCTGGCGACGCGGGCTCGGCCGGCGCAGGCTGAGCGGCGGCGGGGTCGTCCAGCTTGTCGAGGTGCATCACCACATTGCCTTCGAAGCGGATGACGTCGCCGCCTTCCGTGATCCGCAGCCGATCCGCGGTCAGCGTTCCGTTGGTCAGCTTGACGTCGACATGCTCATCCGAGGAGACCGTGCCCTTGCCCATGTCGACGAAAGCCGAGTTCAGCCGCGCCTCGTAACCTGTCGAAGTGCGCAGGAAGATGTCTTTGTGCAGGTCGAGCTGCTGCTGCTTGTTGTCGAACCTTCCGGTGCGGGCATCGAGGAACAGGGTCGATTGGTCTTCCATCAGCACCTTCGCGCGCAAATCATGGAGATCGACATGATCGGGATCGGTGATGTCCTGGGTCGCGGTCTTGGCCCAGAGCTCGTAGGGCCGTTGGTCCGGCGTGAAGCCGGACATGTGCGGTGATTCCATCGTGATCTTGGTGCCTGTCACCACGAGATTTCCGGAGTCGAGCTTCACGGGAATCTGGAACGGGTTGAAGATGGTCGAGATGAGGACGAGCAGACCCATTGCCGCAGCCACTGTCGCCGGCACCGCGATGCGTAGAATCCGCACCAGGCGGCTGTGGCGCGCCGCGCTGGCGAACTTCGCCGCAAGCGCGGCATCATAGGTGACATTATGGGCCGAATTCACCTGGGCTCCTGAGGTGTCGCTCGCCTTGTCCGGTTGGCGGGCGCCCCATTGTAGCCGGCAACGCCAAAATATGCAGCCTGCGACAGGCCGTTACGAAAGTGTCTGAAACGGGGCGACCGCCCAATCCGGCCGCCACGCGAAAGCCTAGGAATGCGCGAAAATGTCCTCTTCAGCCCAGCCCTGGAGATCGAGCAGGGCGCGGGTCGGCAGGAAGTCGAAACAGGCTTTGGCCAGCGCGGTGCGACCTTCGCGCACCAGCATGGCATCGAGCCGCTCGCGCAAGCCGTGCAGATGCAGCACGTCGGAAGCGGCGTAGGCGAGCTGCGGCTCGGTCAGGCTGTCGGAACCCCAATCGCTCGATTGCTGCTGCTTGGAGAGGTCGACATTGAGCACCTCGCGCACGAGGTCCTTGAGGCCATGGCGGTCGGTATAGGTGCGGATCAGGCGGGAGGCGATCTTGGTGCAGTAGATCGGCCCGGTCATGACACCAAACGTCTGGTACAGCACCGCGACGTCGAACCGCGCAAAGTGGAAGATTTTCGTGTTGGCGGAATTGGCCAGCAGGGCCTTCAGATTCGGCGCGTCGGTATGCCCTTTGGGGATCTGCACCACGTCTGCGCTGCCGTCGCCGGGCGAGAGCTGCACCACGCAGAGCCGGTCGCGGTGCGGGTTCAGGCCCATGGTCTCGGTGTCGATCGCCACCGCTCCGGTGTAGCGGGACAGATCGGGCAGGTCGCCGCGGTGCAGGCGTACGGTCATGGCGTTTCAAACCTCAATCGAATCGATGCGCCTAGGCAGGCTAATCCCCGGGACAGATGCTGGCGAGGGCCGGCCGCGATGTATCCGCTGGCAGCTGCCGGCGCAAGCGTCAGGCGCGGCTAGTAATTCAGGCGTACGAGTACGTCGTTGACGTCGAAGGGGCTGGCGGGCGCATCGCAAGCGCCGCGGCGCGCGAAGACGCAGGCCGGCTTGTCATCGTTCATTGTCGCGCAACTTCGTGGCGAGAAATCCGCCGGCAATTCGCTGGCCAGGCTCGCCGGGCCGATGATGCGGTTGAACCCGGCCTGGTGCGTCTGCACCACAGCCGGAAGTCGTCCCTTTGCCAGGGGGTCGTCCCGATAAAAGGAATAGATCGGCTTGCGGGCCGCGAGCTGCCCACGTCCGGGCACAAAGGGATAGTTGATGGCGTAGAGGGCCAGACCGCAGAACTCCGGATCGACCTCGAGCTCCGCCATCAACTGGGCCACGCCGATGCCGCGCATCCAGTTGTCGCGCATGATGAGCGTAGCGCCCGACAGACCGAGGGAGAGCAGCAGCCAGCCGCCACATACGACGGCAAGTGCCCGGGAGCGCCACGCGCTTTGCCGGCGCATCATCTGGACCCAATCGGCGGAGCCAAGCGCCGCAGCGATGATCAGCAGCACGATCGACAGGAAAATGAAACGGTATTCCTTGTGCACGATCACGCTGTGAAACCCGACGTTCACGACGGCCGCGACGATCAGCAGGGGTGCATGTCGCCAGCCGCGCCAGAGCGCCAGCAGCATCAGCAGCGTCGTGCCCGACCACAGAATTGAAGCCTGCAGAACGTACGCGGCCGCCGGCGCGTCACCGAATTCCGATGCGCGGTCATGCAGGAGGTTTTGCTGAATATTCTGGACGAGCCACGCAAACGGCGCTGAGCCGTGAATCAGGTCGAGGGCGCCGGACAGCACCAGGACGACGCATGCGCCCGTGACCAGCGCGATCGCGTTTCGCAGGTCGCGCCAGCACGCCGCCAACGCAAACACCGCGCAAGCCGGCACATATTGAAAGCGCCAGACACAGGCGAGAGCAAGCAGTGCACCTGCGGTGAAGAGCCGGTTTCGCGCCAGCTCGCCCGTCAGCAGATAAGCCGCCGGCAGGATCACGGCCGTCGCCAGCGGTTCGCTCAGCGTGTGGGGCGCGTAGTAGACCAGCTCGAACCAGACCGCGGCGGCAAACGCCGCGACGACGGCATGCGACCTGGAGATGCGTTCGCCGAAATGCCAGGCGGTCGCGACGATCGACAGCGAGGCAAGCCCGACCACCAGGCGAGGCACGACGAAGGCGCCCCACCCGCCCGGCGCAAGCCAGTCGCCCAGAGCGACCGGCCCCGCGAACAAGGTCGGCAGAAACCAGCTCCGGATGCCGTCGCGCCATTCCCAGGTGACGACCCCCTGGTGGCCGAGCAGGCGCCAGGCCGGCTCCAGATATTGATACAGCTCGTCGACGTGAACGATGTTGGGCCAGAAGGCGAGCGGCAGCCGGACTACTGCGGCCAGCAGCAGCAATGCGCACAAGGCGCCGTACCGCGTCGCGAAGCTCTCGGCCTTGACGGCGGGTGCGATGGCGGGCAGAGCTGCGGTGCTCGTCGTCATTGTGTTTTGGCTTCGCCGGCCAAACCGGATTGCGGCCTGACGTAAACGGTCTCGTAGGCGCCGGTGTATTGCTCGCGCCAGCCTCGCCGCTCCACCAGGAACTGCCGCAGCTGTTGATGCGCCTTGACCCACAGCACGGCGTCGATCCGGTATTTGTCGAGCACCATGTCCCACGCGGGTTCGTCAATCGCCCAGCTTACCAGCTTGAAATAATCGCGCAGCAAATCGTCCGGATAGGCGGTCGCGGCGCGGCCATCGACGAACAGGGGGACGGTGCCGTGCGTCGCGAAAATCAGATAGCCGCCAACATTCCAATTGTTCAGGACCCGCGCACCTGTGAGATGCCTTTGCAGATAGCCGGCATCTTCGCGCGACAGCATCGTCGGAAGTGCGAGCGCCGGCGCAACGCGCAAGTAAGCCATCGGCAGGGTGCCGAGACCGACGATGCCCGCGGCCAGCAACGCTCCCCGCACGTCGCGACCAGTGAGACGCTCAGGCAGCAAGCGGCTGAGGTGAAGCGCCATCGGCGCGGTCGAGAAGATGAAGAAGAAGGCGATGTACCTGAATTGATACAGTCCCAGAATCAGGAACAGCCAGGACATCAATCTCGGCTCGAGCGGGATGGGTCTGGAGTTTCTGTAGCGGAGCTCGAGCGCGACGAAGGCCAGCATGTACAGGATGCCGGGAATGCTGCCCGGCATTTCCATGTTGTGATAGTAGGACAGCCATTCGCCGATATTGCCCTGGACGAAGTGCCCCATCGTCGCGCCGGCACCGGCATAGATAGTCCAGCCGAGCGGATTGACGAATGTCGCGGCAAGGCACGCGATCGCCGCGAGAGCAAGGATCCTGAGGTCGGCCCAGGCCCCTCTGAGCAAGGCGGCGCCGCAGAACACGCCAATCACCAGAAAGCCGAGCAGAAAACCACCGTGCAGATTGGCCCAGAGCACCATCAACACGGGAAGCACGAACCATCGCGTTCGTCTCAGGCATTCGCGATAGAAGACGACGCAGAACAGCATCGTGCATGTATTCGGCGAGACCGCGAGATACATGTTCGGCGAAGCTTCGTAAGCGGGATAGAGCAGGCAGGCCAAGAAGACCGAGACGCAGACTGCGATCGCCGACGCGCCGTAGCCAAGAGAGATCGCAGTCAGGATGCCGGCGATCGCTGCGCCACAGGCGACCGTCGACAGCACGAGGCCGCCGAAGCCTGTGTATTGAAACGTCGCACTGGCGAGCGCGTCCCAGAGCCAGGACAGATTGAGCCATGGCTTGTCGCCATGGGTGAACGACCACGGATCCTGGAGCGGGATGGCGTTGCGTTCCTGGATGAGATCTCCGGCCGCGAGATGCCAGCCCAGATCGTAGTGACCGAGCAGAAGCGGTGCGTTCAGGACGTAGAACAGGCAAATGAACGAGATCAGGAACAGATAAGTCCCCGATCTCAGGAAGAACGGGCTGATCGCGTTCGCAATCTTGTCGAATGCCGGCTCGTGCCAGACCTGGTGCTGATCCACCGCTTCCCTCACGACAAAGCGAGCCCGATGGCTCCGCGCTCGCCGACGGCCGGATGCGAGCCTGCCCGCTGACTTAGGGCCAGTTTGTCTAAAGTAGGGTAAATTCGGACGGTGCAATCGATGGGGTTTGGCGGAATGAAATTTGGCGCGACGGCGGGCTTCCGAGGCCGCTAAGCAGCTGTTTAGACTTGAAAGTTTCAGCGCCCAATAAAAGTTATTAGACATTGAACGGAGGGTCCGGCATGGCCGTGAGCGCCGATTTGGGAGAGACGCTCGAGAGCGTGATGAACGAACTCGTGGCGTCCGGCCGGTGCCGCCGTCATTGTTCGTCAGCGTAGCTCCTGTTCCACATTCAGGTGAACCAACGCTGGGCCTTCGATGACCAAATTTGCATGTATCACCTATTGGTCGAAAATCTCGTAAGTCAGGTCAAGGCGCATCAAAGGCATTGATTGGAGAGGGCGTAGCCGAAGCCGCATACCCCCTCGTGTTCCCTTCGCACTCGCCGTCCGGCCCTTCCGCCACACCCGCCGGTCTACCGTCTCGCTGAGCTTCATGCGCTCGCAGTGGTATTGTGTTTCATATTTTCGATGCGCCGAACGGAGATCTCCAATGAAGCTCAAACTTGCCGCCGCGATGCTCGCCGCAAGCCTCCCGCTCGCATCGATGGCTTTCGCCCAAGGCATCGCGCCAGCCGAACTTGCGGTGATCGATGGCTGCCTGAAGACCGCGGAGAAAACCGGCGGTTTCGGCGGCGCGTGCGTCGGGCTCGTCGCCGACCCCTGCATCAAAGCGGCAGAGGGCGCGAATGACGATGTCGCCAAATGGAAAGCCTGCGCGGCGCGCGAACTCGCCATTTGGACGCAGAAAACCAATGAGGCGCTAAAGAAGGTTCAGGCCGGCGGGTTCGCCGACGTGATCAAGGCGGTCAATGACTCGCAGAAAACTTTCGCCGCGTCGCGTGATCGCTTCTGCGCGGTCTTCGACAAGGTCGAGCCCGGCATGTACCCGGGCGACGCGAGCTACTGCCGCCTGCGCGAGACCGCGAACCGCTCGCTGAGCCTGATCAAGCTCGGCGCTGCGGTCAACGAGCACTAAGCCCTCTTAGGCGCTCGGGGTCATCAGCTTTGCCGACCTTTCGGCGCGTAGCGCTTGCCTGAGCGACTGAAGCCAGCCGCCTCCAGATCGCCTGCGATCCGAGCCGACCCGACAAGCGATGTAGGCCATTCGGTACGCAATGAGCGCCGTGCCTCGGTTTTGTGTACCGGTCAGCAGCTCAAATTCCCTGCAAAAGCGAGTTCAATCGCTTGAGTAGGAGGTGGTGCCCAGGAAAGGACTCGAACCTTCACGGCCGTTAAGCCACTGGCACCTGAAGCCAGCGCGTCTACCAATTCCACCACCTGGGCATGCCGGTTAGGCACGGAGGCGGTTACTACGGTTCGGTGACGCGGTTGTCAATTCATGCTTGAACCCCGCTTCGGGATGCGGATTGCGCATCGCAAACCGGCCCGATACAAGCCTGACGAGACGCACTCTTCCCGCAGGATATGGACCCCAGGAATGGATCCCATGGCATCGAATCTGGACACGCTCGTCACGGTTTTCGGCGGATCGGGGTTTTTGGGCCGGAATGTGGTCCGCGCGCTGTGCCGGCGCGACTACCGGGTCCGGGTCGCGGTGCGGCGGCCGGAGCTGGCCGGGTACCTCCAGCCGTCCGGCAAGGTCGGTCAGGTCCACACCGTCCAGGCCAACGTCCGCTATCCGGCCTCGATCGAGGCGGCGCTGCGTGATTCGCAGGTCGTGATCAATCTGGTCGGCGTCCTGACCGAAGGCGGCGCGCAGAGCTTCGATGCCGTCCAGGCCAGGGGCGCCGAGACCATCGCCAAGGCGGCCGCGGCCGCCGGGGCACAGCTGATCCATGTCTCGGCGATCGGCGCCGACGCGGAATCGCCCTCGCGCTATGCCAGGGCCAAGGCGGCCGGCGAAGCCGCGGTCCTGGCCGCGGTGCCGTCGGCGACGATCTTCCGCCCCTCCGTGATGTTCGGCCCCGAGGATCAGTTCACCAACCGCTTCGCGGCACTGGCGCGGATGTCGCCGGTGCTGCCGCTGATCGGCGGCGAAACCAGGATGCAGCCGGTCTATGTCGGCGACGTCGCCACCGCGGTCGCGGATGCCGTCGACGGCAAGACCAAGGCGGGCGCCACCTACGAACTCGGCGGCCCGGAAGTGCTGACCATGCGCGAGATCATCGAGGCCATTCTCGAGATCGCCGATCGCAAGCCGATGCTGATGCCGCTGCCGTTTGGCCTCGCCCGCTTCAAGGCCAACGTCCTGCAATTCGCGCCCGGCGCGCTGAAGCTGACGCCGGACCAGGTCACGCTGCTCGCGCGCGACAATGTGGTGTCGGATGCGGCCAAGGCCACCGGCCTGACGCTGGAAGGCCTCGGCATCACGCCCGACTCGCTGGAAGCGATCGCCCCGCAATATCTCTGGCGTTTCCGCGCCGCCGGGCAATTCCAGCGCAAGAGCGCGTAACCATCCCCGCCGTCATGGCCGGGCATGACGAACTTCAATTTCTGGACTGCAGTTGTTTAACGTTCGGGTTTACCGCCCCAGCGCCAGCGCGATCAGGCCGAGCGTGCCGACGATCACGCGCCACCAGGCGAATACCACGAAGCCGTGGCGGGTGACGTATTCCAGGAATGTCTTCACCACGATGATCGCGGTGACGAACGACACCACGAAGCCGATCGCGACGATGCCCATGTGGTCCATCGTCATCTCGGAGCGGTTCTTGTAGAAATCGTAGGCGAACGCGCCGATCATGGTGGGAATGGCGAGGAAGAACGAGAACTCCGCCGCCGCGCGCTTGTCGGCCCCCAGGAACATCGCCGCGACGATGCTGGCACCGGAGCGCGACACGCCCGGGATCATCGCGATGCACTGCGCGATGCCGATATAGAGATACATCAGCAGCGGAAACCGGGTGGCGTCGTGCTCGCGCGCCTTGAGATCGAGCTTGTCGACCCAAAGCAGGATGGCGCCGCCGACGATCAGCGAGAAGCACACCACCCACGGATTGAACAGCATGCTCTTGATGTACTTGCCGGCGACGAGACCGACGACGACAGCGGGCAGGAACGCCACCAGCACGCCGATCACGAAGCGGCGTGCATAGGCGTCGCCCGTGAACATGCCGATCGCGACGTCCCACAATTTCTTGAAGTACAATACGACGATCGCGAGGATGGCGCCGAGCTGGATCAGGACCGTAAACGAATCCCAGAACGCGCCCTCGCCGAGATGGAAGAAGCGCTCCGCAAGCAGCAAATGGCCAGTCGAGGACACGGGAAGGAACTCGGTCACACCCTCGATGATGCCGAGGATCACTGCCCGTATTGCATCTGACATATTTACGGTCCATTTCGGCTGGAAAAGCGGGGTTCTTCTCGCCCATCCGCTCCCTTGCTGCAATCGCAAAATGCGGCGTCGCGCCCTTGCTTCGCGGTTTTGAATGACTAGTGTGGCGCCGCACAAACATTGATGGATTCTTAAGCACCATCACATAGTCAAAGGCTTCATGTTTACGCTGTTTCATCATCCGTTCTGCCCGCATTCGCGGTTCATCCGCCTGATCGCGGGAGAATACGGGCTTGAGCTGAAGCTGATCGAAGAGCGCAGCTGGGAGCGGCGCGAAGCATTTCTGCTGCTCAATGCGGCGGGCACGACGCCCGTCCTGGTGGACGACGAGCAGCCTCCGATCCCGGGCGCGGCGATCGTCGCCGAATATGTCGACGAAGCCTATGGCTCCGAGATGGGACTGAAGCGCCTGATGCCGGACACCATCGGCGAGCGCGTCGAGGTCCGCCGGCTGATGGCCTGGTTCAACGAAAAATTCTTCGAGGAAGTCTCCCACCCGCTCGTCACCGAGCGCATCTACAAGCGCTTCATGAGCGAGGACAACGGCGGCGGCCCGCCCTCGGCCGACGTGATGCGCGCGGCCAAGGCAAATGTGCGCTATCATCTGGCCTATATCGGCTGGCTGGCGCAGACGCGTAATTTCCTCGCCGGCGACCGGCTCAGCTACGCGGATCTCGCCGCCGCGGCGCACCTCTCGGCGATCGACTATCTGGGCGACGTGCCATGGAGCGAGGACGACGCGGCAAAGGCGTGGTACGCACGGGTGAAATCCCGCCCGTCGTTCCGTCCGCTGTTGAGCGAATGGCTGGCCGGCGTGCCGGCGTCGCGGACCTACGTGGACCTGGACTTCTGATGGTGAACGTCATGCCCGGGCTTGTCCCGGGCATCCACGTTCTTTCTGTTATGCGACGCAAGGACGTGGATGGCCGGGACGAGCCCGGCCATGACGCGCGTGGATGCATCGATGATCAAATCCAGCATCGACATTGATGAGCTTCGTACGGCGCTTGCAAACGAGGCACGCGCGCTCGGCTTCGACTGCATCGGCATCACGGAGCCCGGCACGATCGAAAGCGCCGGACAGCATTTTCTCGAATTCATCGCATCCGGCGGCCATGGCGACATGGACTGGCTCGCCGCGCAGCCGGAGCGCCGGGTCGATCCACGCGGGCTGTGGCAGGACGTGCGCAGCGTCATCATGCTCGGCGTCAATTACGGCCCCGACCAGGATCCGCTCGCGATCCTGCAACAGCGCACGCGCGCGGCCATCTCGGTCTATGCGCAGGGCGACGATTATCACGACCTCATCAAGAAGCGCCTGAAGGCATTGGCGCGATGGCTGGTCGCGACTGCACCGTCCCAAGTGAAAGTGTTCGTCGACACCGCGGCCGTGATGGAGAAACCGCTGGCGCAAGCCGCGCATCTGGGCTGGCAGGGGAAGCACACCAATCTGGTCTCGCGCGAGTTCGGCTCCTGGCTGTTTCTCGGCGCGATCTACACCACGCTGGAGCTGCCGCGCGACGATTCCGAGATCGATCATTGCGGCTCGTGCCGGGCGTGTCTCGACATCTGCCCGACCGCGGCCTTCCCCGCGCCCTACAAGCTCGATGCGCGGCGCTGCATCTCGTACCTCACCATCGAGAACAAGGGACCCATCCCGCAAGAGTTTCGTAAAAGCATCGGCAACCGCATCTATGGCTGCGACGATTGCCTCGCCGCCTGTCCTTGGAACAAGTTCGCGCAGGAGGGCCGTGAGGCAAAGCTTGCCGCCCGTGACGCTTTGCGCGCGCCAGGTCTTGCCGAGCTTGCACGGCTCGACGACGCGTCGTTCCGTGCGCTGTTCACGAAGTCACCGGTGAAACGGATCGGCCGCGACCGCTTTTTGCGCAACGTGCTGATCGCGATCGGTAACTCCGGCGATGCGGCGTTGGCGGACGAGGCGCGGCGATTACTGGAGGATGAGAGCGCGCTGGTGCGCGGGGCTGCGGTGTGGGCGCTGGGGAAGTTGGTGTCGCGGGATGAGTTCGAGGCGATCAAGACGGATGCGATTGCTGGCGAGCGCGACGAAAGCGTGCGTGAGGAGTGGCGCACCGCCTCCTAATCCTCCGCTGTCATGCTCCGCGACCCGGCTACGCCAAGGCTTCGCCGGGGTTGAGATCCAGGGGCGCCGAAGCTTTAGCGTAGGCGGCAAGCGGGGCATCCAGTACGCCGCGGCCTCTCGATTGAACCACAGCCGTCTCGGAGTACTGGATCGCCCGGTCAAGCCGGCGATGACACCGTTGTTGTGAGAGCGCTTCGCGCCTCCTCACCGGGAGGATTGAGCATCTTGATTTCCCCACACGTTCCTTCAAGCTCGCGCGTCATGACAAACATGCCTTTCTTCACCCGCGACGGCGACACATTCCATCCGACGGAAGTCGCCAACGGCCCGTGGGATCCGAAATCGCTGCACGGGCGCGTCATCGTCGGCCTGCTCGGCTTCGCCATCGAGGAGCGGCATTCCGGCCCTGAATTCGTGCCGGCGCGGCTGACCGTGGATATGTTTCGGCTGCCGACCATCGACAATCCAATCGAAGTAACCACACGGCTGGTGCGCGACGGGATGCGCATCCGCGTCGTGGAGGCGGAGTTCTTCTCCGGCGGCGTCGGCATGGCGCGCGCCTCATGCCAGCTGTTGCGGCGGACCCAGAATCCGGACGGCAATGTCTGGTCGCCGCCGAACTGGGACGTGCCGAAGCCGGCCGACATTCCCAAGCCGACCGATCCCAGGCTTGGCATGAACGGCAAATGGACCACGCGACCGATCGTCGGCCAGATGGGCTCGCTCGGGCCACGAAAACTCTGGATGAGCGAGGTGCGCGAGCTGATCGCGGGCGTGCCGATGACGCCGTTCGTCCATGTCGCCACCGGCGCGGACTTCGCCAGTCCGTTCGCGAACGCCGGCGACAAGGGGCTCGGCTACATCAACAGCGACGTCACGATCTATCTGCACCGCCTGCCGGTGACGAACTGGATCGGCTTCGAGGTGGTGAACCACCAGGCCACCGACGGTGTGGCGATCGGCGAATGCTGGCTCTATGACGAGCAGGGCCCGATCGGCACTGCCACGGTCGCCGCGCTGGCGCAACGCAAGCCGATGGTAAATCCGACGAAGCGGTAAGGGGCGCAAGAACAACGGCTAACCCAAGTGCCGCTTCATTTCCGGCCGCGCCTTGAGCTCCGCGCCCTGCCTGGCGACGATCTTCGCAATCCGTTCCGGCGCAAACTTCAGATCGACGAACGCCGGCGCGGTGTTGGCGACCTCGTGATAGCTGACGATCCTGCCGTCGCGAAGCGTCATGATCGCCACGCCCTCGAACATCGCCCGCGCGCCGTTCGCTTCCGGCAAGGTCGAGCGATAGCTGAACATGTAGCGCGCATAAAGCGTGGTGCCGTTCGACACCGGGTCGTGCATGTCCCAGCGGAAGTCGGTCGCCGTGCGATAGAACCAGTCGTCGATCATCGCTGCGATCTTCTCGCGGCCCGCGAAGGTGCCGTAGAACACGTCGTGATAGACGCCGTCCTCGGTGAAGAGATCCGCGAAGGCTTTTCCGTTGCGCTGTTCGACGGCGTCGCAGAAGGCGCGCAGCATGGCGGTGTTTGTCATTGACGATTCTCCCCTCCCTTTCTCAGTCATGCCCCGGCTTGACCGGGGCATCCAGTAAGCCGCGGCTTCTCGGCTTGAGCACGAGCGCCTCTGGAATACTGGATCGCCCAAACAAGTCGGGCGATGACACCGAGTGCTAGGTCGCGATTTCACCCGATCTCGGCCACCGCGGCAAGAATGCGGGCGATGTCCTGCGGGCGCGAGAGGCGGTGATCGCCGTCCTGGATCATGGTCAGCACGACGTCGTCGGCCGGCAGGCGATGGGTCAGTGCGAACGCATGCTGCCAGGGCACGTCAGGATCCTGAGCACCTTGCAAGATGCGGACGGGACAGCCGAGATCGATGGCGCTGCCGAGCACGAGGTGGTTGCGCCCCTCCTCGATCAGATTCCGCGTGATCGGATAGGGCGAGCCGTCGCCATAATCCGACGGTCTCAGCCAGACGCCCTTGGTCTCGATCTCTTTCTTCACTGCGGCCGGAAAATTCTTCCACATCAGCTCCTCGGTGAAGTCGGGCGCCGGCGCGATCAGCACCAGGCCCGCCAGCGAGGCTTTGGCTTGCTGTTTCTCTTGCCGCTTTTTGATCTCGCGCGCGAGTAGCAGCGCCATCCAGCCGCCCATGGACGAGCCGATCAGGACTTGCGGGCCGTCGCAGAACCGCTCGAAGACCGCGACGCTTTCCTCGAGCCAGCGCCCGATGGTTCCGTCGGCGAAATCGCCACCGGATTCGCCGTGGCCGGAATAATCGAACCGGACCACGGCACGGCCGTGATCACGAGCCCAATCGTCCAGCGCCACGGCCTTGCTGCCCCGCATGTCCGATTTGAACCCGCCGAGCCAGACCAGTCCCGGTCCTTGACCAGATTTTTGGCTGGCGCGGCGGCGCACCGCGATCCGGCGTGCGGACGGGCCCTCGCCCACATCGATGAAGTCGAGCACGGCATCGGGAATTGCAGGGGTCATGGAACGTTTACTCTGGCTGTGCAGTTTGAGCTGTCCGGACGTGCTCCGCAGCAGCCGGACGTCGGCATTTGCCCTTTGGGACGCTTGCGGAACAGAAGCAAGGTGTCTATGTCGGTCTGCGTGCCCCGCCGTGGCCAAAATGCCTCGCATTTGAGGCTTTTTCGACCGCCGCACGAGCGATTGCTTGCCGGCAAGCGTATCTTCCTGCAAAATAGCCGCCTCTTTTCATAACTTTGGAGAACCACCCATTCGCCGTCCCAATAAAGCCCCGCCCACTGCCGCCAAAGACGGGCCGCGCATCAATGACGACATTCGCAATGCGCAGATCCAGCTGATCGATCAGACCGGTGACAACAAGGGCACCATCGAGACCGTCGCGGCTATCCGCCTGGCCCAGGAAGCCGGCATGGATCTGGTCGAGATCTCGCCGAACGTCAGCCCTCCCGTCTGCAAGATCATGGACTACGGGAAGTATAAATATTCCGCGCAGAAAAAAGCCGCCGAAGCCCGCAAGCGGCAGAAGATCGTCGAGATCAAGGAGATCAAGCTCCGCCCGATGATCGACGACCACGACTACGAAGTGAAGATGCGCGCCATGCAGCGGTTCTTCGAAGAGGGCGACAAGGTCAAGATCACCCTGCGCTATCGCGGCCGCGAAATGGCGCACCAGGAGATCGGTACCAAGCTGCTCGACAAGATCAAGACCGACGTGGCCGAGCTCGCCAAGGTGGAGCAGGACGCGCGGTTCGAGGGCCGTCAGGTCGTCATGGTGCTGGCGCCGCGCTGACGCGAGTTGTTCAGGATTGAGAGTTCAACGGCCCGTCCGGATGTCCGGCGGGCCGTTTTGTTTTCCCTGGGCACCCGTCCTGTTGGCGATAGTTACGTCCTCGTCGCCTGCCAGGTGCCGCTGCACTGATCGCCGGAGATGATACCCCTCCACGAACCGGCGCCCTTCACGCCGGCGAGCCGGCCGCCGCCGCTGGCATGGGACGCCCCGACCGAAACCTGGACCGCGACGGCACCGCTGCGATTGACCTTGCCGGAGACCCGGCCACCGCCTGCGGACGACACCCGGCTGCCGGCGACGGTGAAGGGAACGCTGTAGCCGGAGCTGCAATTGCCGCGGGTGGTGGCGAAGGTGACGTTCCAGACGCCGTCATAGCCGCGGATGCGCGCATCGGCAGTCGAGGGAAACGCAGCCATGGCGAGCACGGCCAACAGCGCCAGGCAGCGCGGACGAGCGACATCCGTCAAAGACGGAAGCGATTGGGAAAAATAGGGCATGTTAATCCTGCTCCGGGCGACACGGCTCGGACATGAAGATAGCAATCCCGGATAGTCGGCGGCTAGGTTCCACCGGTTCATCGTTGCCAATTCGCCCGTCCTCTGTCATAAGCCCAGCCTTCATTGCCCGGCTGATTAAGGGCTGCCGTGGCGGTGTCCGTGCGGGTTTCGCGCTTGTTCGTAAAACCTGAGCACAATCAACGCTCTAACGAGCATTTTGACGGCCAGCCGCCTTGCGGGCGGATTGCTATGGCCATTAGGAGAGCCAAATGCCCAAGCTGAAGACCAAATCGGGCGCTAAAAAGCGCTTCAAGGTGACTGCCACCGGCAAAGTGATGTTCGCGCATCGTAGCAAGCGTCACGGCATGATCAAGCGGACGAAGAAGCAGATCCGGCAGCTGCGCGGCACCGCCGTGCTGTTCAAGACCGACGGCGACAACGTCAAGAAGTACTTCTTGCCCAACGCCTGATCGCGTCCACGATCATTGCCACCCGCGCCGCAGCTTTCGCGGCGATCCGAACATCAAGTCATCTTTCGAAGGATTTTTGTCATGGCTCGCGTCAAACGCGGTGTGACCGCCCACGCCAAGCACAAGAAAGTCTACAAGGCCGCCAAGGGTTTCCGCGGCCGCCGCAAGAACACGATCCGCACCGCCAAGCCGGCGGTCGAGAAGGCTCTCGTGTATGCCTTCCGTGATCGCAAGCGCAAGAAGCGGACGTTCCGCGCACTCTGGATCCAGCGCATCAACGCTGCCGTGCGTCCGTTCGGCCTGACCTACAGCCGCTTTATCGACGGCATGGCCAAGTCCGGGATCACCGTGGACCGCAAGGTGCTGTCGGATCTCGCGATCAACGAGCCCGCGTCGTTCCAGGCGATCGCCGAGAAGGCCAAAGCCGCTCTGGCGGCCTGAGGCCTAACGGCCGGCCCCGCCGGCCTTCAGCGCGCGTTGCGAATAGCGCTGGGCGATCTCCGCCCGGCAGAATGCCGTGAATGACAGATACATGGTGCCGGATTTATTCCGGTACTTCCGGTCGCACACGCGCATCTCGCGTTGGTAAGCCTGTTTCCGCGCAGTGTTGAGGCCGGGCATGAAGTCCGCCTCGCATTTCTTCTCGACGGCGGCGCCGAGCTGGACATCGCCGCTCGCGGTCAATTGGCAATCCTGAAACATTTTCATCGCGCTTTCGCAGCCCTTCTGGGCAGCGATGGCGTCGACGACCTCGTCCAGCGTCATCGACTTCTCCATGCAGACCATGGCGCGCGCCGGGGTGCTCGCGACGGAGAGAACGACGGCGAGAGCAGCCAGACAGGATCTTGAGAGCATCGCGAAAGCCTCCTCGCTTTCCCCTTGGTGCCAGCCCCCCGCGCGAGGTTCAACCCAGCCGCTCGTCAGCCCGAAATGACCGGCTTTTCGCTTGACGTTACGGCCTTCGGGCGGCGACAACCCAGCCGAATTTGGCAGCAGGGATTTGACCGTGTCCGACCTCGCAATGCTCGAAACATCCATCCTCGACCAGATCGCCGCCGCCGGCGACGAGGCCGCCCTCGAAGCGGTGCGCGTCGCTGCCCTCGGCAAGAAGGGTTCGATCTCGGCGCTGCTTGCCACGCTCGGAAAAATGTCGCCGGACGAACGCAAGACGCAAGGCGCTGCGATCAACCAGGCCAAGGACAAGGTCACCGAGGCGCTCGCCGCGCGGCGCGACGTCTTGAAATCGGCGGCGCTCGACGCGCGGCTTGCGTCGGAAACCATCGACGTCACCCTGCCGCTGCGCGATGCGCCGGCCGAGGCCGGCCGCATCCATCCGCTGAGCCAGGTCTGGGACGAGCTGACCACGATCTTCGCCGATATGGGATTCTCGGTCGCCGAAGGGCCCGATATCGAGACCGACGACTACAACTTCACCAAGCTGAATTTTCCGGAAGGACATCCCGCGCGCGAGATGCACGACACCTTCTTCTTCCATCCGAAGGAGGACGGCTCCCGCATGCTGTTGCGCACCCACACCTCGCCGGTGCAGGTGCGCACCATGTTGAGCCAGAAGCCGCCGATCCGCGTGATCTGCCCGGGCCGCACCTATCGCATCGATTCGGACGCGACCCACACACCGCAATTCCACCAGGTCGAAGGCCTCGTCATCGACAAGCACTCCCATCTCGGCCACCTCAAATGGATCCTGCACGAGTTCTGCAAGGCGTTCTTCGAGGTCGATCACATCAACATGCGCTTCCGCCCCTCGTTCTTCCCGTTCACCGAGCCGTCGCTGGAAGTCGATATCCAGTGCCGCCGCGACAAGGGCGAGATCCGCTTCGGCGAGGGCGAGGACTGGCTCGAGATTCTCGGCTGCGGCATGGTGCATCCGAACGTGCTGCGCGCCTGCGGCATCGATCCCGACGAGTACCAGGGCTTCGCGTGGGGCATGGGCATCGACCGCATCGCCATGCTGAAATACGGCATTGCCGACCTGCGCCAGCTGTTCGACAACGACGTCCGCTGGCTCTCCCATTACGGCTTCAAGCCGCTCGAAGTACCGACCCTCGCGGGAGGGCTGAGCTCATGATGGGCTTGCTCGGACGCACGAAGACTCTCTCCGTTCCCTCCCCCCTTGTGGGGGAGGGTCAGGGAGGGGGGTAGCCGCGGATGCCGCACGCAGTTGTAAGCCAGCGTCAGCGCGGCCGGGCGAAGCAACTTCGCCAAGCGATGACGCGCGCCGAAACACTGCTGTGGCGCTATCTAAAAGCTAACCGGATGGATGGTGTCGGCATCCGTCGTCAGACGCCGATCGGAAACTACATCGCCGATTTCGTGTGCTTCTCATCAAAGATCATCATTGAGGTCGATGGGGAATCCCACGATTTCGAAGAGCGCCAAAAGGCGGATCGACGGCGCGACGCATTCTTCGCTGCCGAAGGGTTTCAGGTTCTGCGCTTCACCAACGAGCAGGTGATGACAAATCTGGAGGGAGTTGTTGAGGCAATCCGCCAGGCGGCATCCGCCGGAGCCCGCGGCTTACCCCCTCCCTGACCCTCCCCCACAAGGGGGGAGGGAACATTGACACCGACCAAAGCAACTCAGTGAACACCGACAAAAGCCGAGGCACGCAGCCATGAAATTCACTCTCTCCTGGCTGAAGGAACATCTCGACAGCGACGAGCCGCTGGAAAAGCTCGCCGAGAAGCTCACCATGATCGGGCTCGAGGTCGAGAACATCGAGGACAAGGCGAAGGCGCTGAAGCCCTTCACCATCGCGAAGGTGATATCCGCCGAGCAGCATCCGAACGCGGATCGGCTGCGCGTCTGCATGGTCGACACCGGCGACGGTGGCGCGCCCGTGCAGGTGGTGTGCGGGGCGCCGAATGCGCGGACGGGTCTCGTCAGCGTGTTCTCGCCGCCCGGCACCTACATTCCCGGCAAGGACATCACGCTCGGTGTCGGCACCATCCGCGGCGTCGAGAGCCGCGGCATGCTGTGCTCGGCGGCCGAATTGCAGATTTCCAACGACCATGACGGCATCATGGAATTGCCCGCGGATGCGCCGATCGGCGCTGCTTACGCCGCATGGGCCGGCCTCGGCGATCCCGTGGTCGAGATCAATCTGACGCCGAACCGGCAGGACTGCACCGGCGTGCACGGCATCGCGCGCGATCTCGCCGCTGCCGACATGGGCAAGTTCAAGGACCCGACCATCAAGCCGATCAAGGGCGAATTCCCGTGTCCGGTGAATGTTACGGTCGAGGACGCCGCGCTCTGCCCGGGCTTCGCGCTACGCCTCGTGCGCGGCGTGAAGAACGGGCCCTCGCCGGAATGGCTGCAGAAGCGGCTGACCGCGATCGGCCTGCGTCCGATCAACGCGCTGGTCGACATCACCAACTTCATGACTTACGACCGCGCGCGGCCGCTGCACGTGTTCGACGCGAAGAAAGTGAACGGCAATCTCGTGGTGCGCCGCGCCCGTGACGGCGAGACGCTGCTCGCGCTCGACGGCCGCAGCTACAACCTCGATCCCACGATTTGCGTGATCGCGGACGAGCATGGCGTCGAATCGCTCGCCGGCATCATGGGCGGCGAGGCCTCGGGCTGCGACGAAGGCACCACCGACGTGCTGATCGAATCGGCGCTGTGGAACGAGATCAACATCGCCCAGACCGGCCGCAAGCTCGGCATCAATTCGGACGCGCGCTACCGTTTCGAGCGCGGTGTCGATCCGGCCTTCATGGTGCCGGGGCTGGAGCTCGCGACGAAACTCGTGATGGAGATGTGTGGCGGCACGCCGTCGGAGAACGTCGTGGTCGGCAAGACCTTCGGCGACGACCGCGTGATCGATTTTCCGGTCACCGAGGTCAAGCGACTCTCGGGCATCGAAGTACCGATGCCGGAGATGAAGCGCATCCTGACCCATCTCGGCTTCATGATGGCGGGCCCGGGCCCCGTCGTGAAGGTCGCGGTGCCGTCATGGCGGACCGATGTGCACGGCAAGGCCGACATCGTCGAGGAAGTCGTCCGTATCCACGGCGTCGACAAGGTGCCGATGACGCCGTTCGAGCGGGGCGAGGACGCACGAAAATCCGTGCTGACCCCGCTCCAGCTCCGCACCCGCCGCGCCAGGCGGGCGCTCGCGAGCCGCGGCATCATCGAAGCGGTGACCTGGTCCTTCATCACCAAATCTGCCGCACAGCTGTTCGGCGGCGGCCAGCGCGAACTCGAAGTCGCCAACCCGATCGCGTCGGATTTGTCCGACATGCGCCCGACCCTGTTGGCCGGCCTGATCGCGGCGGCGCAGGCCAATGCCGATCGCGGCTTTGGCGATGTCGCCCTGTTCGAGGTCGGGCAGGTGTTCAAAGGCGACCGCCCGCAGGATCAGTTCATGGCGGCGAGCGGCGTCCGCCGCGGTTTTGCATCATCGCAGGGTCTCGGACGGCACTGGTCGGGTTCGGCGCAGGCTGACTTGTTCGACGCCAAGGCCGATGCGCTCGCGGTGCTCGCGGCTGCCGGCGCTCCGATGCAGGCCCTTCAGATCGTCGCGGGCGGCCCGTCCTGGCTGCATCCCGGGCGCTCCGGCACGATCCAGATCGGACCGCAGAACGTGCTCGGTTATTTCGGCGAGATGCATCCGCGCGCGCTCGAGGCGCTCGGCGCCGGTGGCCCGCTGATGGTGTTCGAGGTGATCCTCGACCGCATCCCCGAGGCGAAGAAGAAGCCGACCCGCGCCAAGCCCGTGATCGAGCTGTCGGCATTCCAGCCGGTCTCACGCGATTTCGCCTTCATTGTCGACCGCACCGTGAAGGGCGGCGACATCGTGCGCGCGGCTCAGAGCGTCGACAAAAAGCTGATCACCGCGGTGAACGTGTTCGACGTCTACGAAGGCAAGGGCATCGACGACGGCAAGAAGTCGATTGCAATCGCGGTGACGATCCAGCCGCGCGAAAAGACCCTGACCGACCAGGAGATCGAGGCCGTGGCCGCGAAAATCGTGGCGGAGGTGACGAAGAAGACCGGCGGCACTTTGCGAGCATGATCATGCTCGAGAAATCATAGAGCATGAATCTCACTGACTTTCTTCCGAAGGACGTCAGCTTCACTGTTGCGACGGCGCTCTGCGCCGTCGCTTTCGTTTCAGGCACCGCGCGCGGCTTCTCCGGCTTCGGCTCGGCGCTGATCTTCATGCCGCTGGCGAGCAGCATCGCGGCGCCGCGTCTCGTTGCCGCGCTGCTCCTCGTGATCGATTTCGTCGCGGCCGCGCCGCTGCTGCCTGACGCCTGGCGCAAGGCGGATCGCAAGGCCACCGCGGTGCTCGTGCTGGGCGCGCTGGTCGGCGTCCCCGTCGGCACCTATTTCCTCAGCGTGCTCGAACCCGTCACGACACGATGGATCATCTCCTGCTTCGTCGCTGCGCTGTTGCTTCTGCTGCTGTCGGGCTGGCGCTATCGCGGCAAGGACCACGCCTGGCTCTCGGTCGGCATCGGTAGCCTCTCCGGCTTCTGTAGCGGCCTCGCGCAGACCGGCGGCCCGCCGATCGTCGGCTATTGGCTCGGCCGCCCCATCGCCCCGATCGTCGCGCGCGCCAACATCTTGCTGTTTTTTGGCGCGTCGGATTTCTTCTCGATGGTCAGCTATGCAACCACAGGCCTGATCTCGCGCGAATCGCTGGTGCTCTCGCTCATTGTTGGTCCGGTCTATGCGATCGGCGTTGCATTCGGCGCGTCGCTGTTCGGCCGCGCCAGCGAGAAAGTGTTTCGCGCGATTTGCTACGGGCTGATCGCGCTGGCCGTGATCGCGGGGCTGCCGGTGCTGGATGGGATTTTGCGCTGAATCATCCACGTCGTCCCGGCGAAGGCCGGGACCCATAGTCCCGATCGGCTTTTGTTACGCGAACTGGTAACTCCGAGTCCTCGCCAAACCACATCCTGTGGTTATGGGTCCCGGCCTTCGCCGAGACGACGAGTTAAGCTTATTGCGGCCTCGCCCTGCGCTTCTTCGTCGACTGCGTCGGCACGTCGGCCGGCTCATCCTTCAGCGCGCCGATCTTGCGCAAGGCTGCGTCCGCGGCGCGCTCGCCGCTTTCCCAGGCGCCGTCGACTGTGCCCCACAGCGTCTCGTGCGTGGCTTCGCCGGCGAGGAACATGTTGCCGATCGGCTCAGTCAGGATTCTTCGCGAGAGCTGACCGCCCGGGGAGGCCGCCGACATGGCACCCATCACGAACGGCGAGGCGTTCCAGCGCGTCGCGCTGGCTTTCTGCACGGCGGCGGCGACTTCGCTGCCGAACAGTTTCGTGATCCATTCTCTGGCGAAGGCCGTCATCGCCTTCTCGCCCTGCTGGGTGAGATCGCGGCCGAACGAACCGCCGATATCGATCGAACACAGCGAGGATCCCCCGATATTGGCGAACATCAGCGCCGTGCGCGTCGAGTTGCTTTGCTCGATCAGGATGTCGTCGCGCGACAGGCCGAGCGGATTGCCCGGCAGTTGCAGCACGATGTGATCGTAGCTTCCGAGCGTGAGCTTCGACGCGGCATCGAGCGTGCGCTTCGGAATGTCAGGCCCAAACTTGATCGCGCCCGAAATCAGCACGTTGGTCGAGACCGTGATGATGGCGGCGCGGGCGGCGATCCTGCCGGCCTGTGTCTCCACGCTGACGTCGCGATTGCTCCAGACGATCCGGCTCGCCGGCGTCGACAGCGCGACCGGCGCCTGCTCACCGAGTTTGGTGATCAGGGTCCCCAAGCCCTGGCGGCAGGCGATCGCGGCGTTGCGATCCTGTGCCCGCGCCTTGTCGATCGCAGACAACTCCTTCAGGTCCTTGCCGGCGAAGCTCGCGCCGAGCATGAACTCGACCGCACCGGCCCAGTCGCCGAGATCCTTCGGCAGCACCGAGGCGCAGGCGGTATCGAGCTTGCCGCGCGCGGCCTCGTCGATGGTGCGGTTGGCGCGCACCAGCGCCGCCAGGAATTCCTCGGTCTCGCCGGCGCGTGCGTTGCGGCGGCCGATGCGCATCTTCTGGCCTGATGGCGCCGGCAGAACGTCGAGCCCGGCGCTGCGCGCCAACCGGATCATCGGATTGGTGTCGGGATTGTGCATCCAGCGCGCCCCGCGATCGAACGGCGTGTCGAAGGTCGTCGTATCCGTGATGCAGCGGCCGCCGATCTGCGATGCCGCTTCCACCACCACGACCTTGCGATTGGCCGCCATGATGCGCCGCGCCGCGGCAATTCCGGCCGCGCCCGCGCCGATCACGACAATGTCAGCCTCGCGCGGCAGGGTCGCGGCGGTTGCGCGCAGGACCGGCATCGCGGCAAGGCCCGCCGACGCCGATAGGAAGCTGCGGCGCGTGATTGTCATGGCATAGTTTCCGGAGACTTGCAGCAAACGGGAACAGCCAGCGAACCTTGCCGTATCTGATGTTGCGCGGCAACCATCATGGTGAATCAATCGTGCTTGATGTCACAGATCGATGAACCGAATTGCAACACGTTCCGACCATGGTAGAGAAGAGAAAAAGACGGCCGCAAAAGGCCGTGGGGGAGTTTTGAAATGGGGACGGTCCTGGATTCAGTCGGCAAGCTGATTGCCGCGTACCTCTCGAAGGAGGTGCCGGGCTATGAGCCGTTCACGCCGAGCGACCCCGAGCATCTGCGCGGCGTCATCGAGCCCGGCGACGTGCTGCTGGTCGAGGGCAACAACCGCATCTCGGGCATCATCAAATATCTGACGCAGTCGACCTGGTCCCACGGCGCACTCTATGTCGGCCCGATCGAGGGCGCGGAAGAGCCCGACGGCGAGCCACACGTCCTGATCGAGGCCAATATCGGCGAAGGCGTCACGTCCGCGCCGCTGTCGAAATATTTCCCCTATCACACCCGCCTCTGCCGCCCGGTCGGGTTGTCCTATGAGGACCGCACCACGGTCTGCCGCTATGCGATCAACCGCATCGGCTTCGGCTACGACACCAAGAACATCGTCGACCTGATGCGCTTTCTGTTTCCGCTGCCGATCCCGCAGCGCTGGCGCCGCCGCATGATCTCGATCGGCTCCGGCGATCCCACCAAGATCATCTGCTCGGCCCTGATCGCGCAGGCTTTCGATGCCGTGCGTTACCCGATCCTGCCCAAGATCACCAAGGCCGGCAGCCGCGCCGCCCGCCGCGAGATCCTTCACATCCGCGATTCCTCGCTCTACATGCCCCGCGACTTCGACATCTCGCCCTATTTCGAAGTCGTCAAACCCACCATCGTGCACGGCTTCGACTACACCGCCTTGCACTGGGCCGACAAGCAGAAGCCGCTCGAGGAGGTAGCCGGCACATTCAGTGTGTTTCCAGAAACGTTCTGTGCGCCGCCGCTCGTTCCTGAAGCGATTGACGAAGAGGCGTCGGTTTCGGCTGAAGAAGTGATGCGCGAGGCGGCTGCGGAGATGAGCGTTGCCTTCTCCGAACATTTTGTGCTGCTGAACGATCTCGCAAAGTACCGCGCACGGGGACACGCGCTGGAGATGGCGGCGTAGCCGTTCCTCCAGCATCGTCATTGCAGCGAAGCAATCCAGACTGCCTCTGCCCGAACAGTCTGGATTGCTTCGTCGCTACGCTCCTCGCAACGACGGCGACCTACCGCTCCGCCCGCCCGATCACCGCCATCAGCTCCGCGATCTTCTCGCGCTGGTCGGCCTTGTCGCCGCTCGCGATCGCATGCTCGACGCAATGGGCGACGTGGTCTTTCAAAACCTCTTCCTCGACCCGGCGCAGTGCGGCGCGGACCGCCGAGATCTGGGTGACGATGTCGATGCAATAGCGGTCTTCCTCGACCATTTTCGAGAGGCCGCGAACCTGCCCCTCGATCCGGCCGAGACGTTTTCCGAGCGATGCCTTGATGTCCTTGCGCATGCGGCCTATATACCCCCCCAGGGTATAACTTGCAAGGCCGGAGCGTGGCAATGAATGACGCCGAACACGAACACCATCACAAGCCGGAAACACATTCCGGATGCGGCTGTTCCAGTAATGCTGCTCCGGTCGACAAGCCCGCCGCTGCCTCCTGCTGCGGCGCGCACGGCGATCACGCGCATGACCACGGCGCCGCGGCAAAAGTCCGCGATCCCGTCTGCGGCATGACCGTCGATCCCGCGACCTCAAAGCACCGGTTCGACCATCACGGCGAGACCTTCCATTTCTGCTCGGCCGGCTGCCGCACCAAATTCGCCGCCGATCCCGCAAAGTACCTCGCAAAGGACAAGACGCCCGAGCCCGAGATGCCCGCAGGCACGATCTACACCTGCCCGATGCATCCGCAGATCCGCCAGGCCGGACCCGGCACCTGCCCGATCTGCGGCATGGCGCTGGAGCCGGAACTGGCGAGCCTGGAGACCGGCCCCAATCCCGAGCTTGCCGACATGACGCGGCGGTTCTGGGTCGGCGGCGCGCTGGCTTTACCGGCCGTCGTGCTGGAGATGGGCGGCCATCTCGCAGGCCCGCACAACTGGATCGATGCGACGCTGTCGAATTGGATCCAGCTCGTCTTCGCCACGCCTGTGGTGCTGTGGGCCGGTTGGCCGTTCTTCGTCCGCGGCTGGCAGTCGCTGCTGACGCGCAACCTCAACATGTTCACGCTGATCGCGATGGGCACGGGCGTTGCCTATGTCTACAGCCTGATCGGCACCATCGCGCCGCAGATCTTCCCCGCAACGTTCCGCGGCCACGAAGGCGCGATCGCGGTGTATTTCGAGGCCGCGGCCGTCATCACCGTGCTGGTGCTGCTCGGGCAGGTGTTGGAACTGCGCGCCCGCGACGCGACGTCGGGTGCGATCAAGGCGCTGCTGCAGCTCGCCCCCAAGACAGCGCGCCGCGTCGATGCTGACGGCGGCGAGCACGAGGTCGAGATTGACGCACTTCATGCCGGTGACCGCTTGCGCGTGCGGCCGGGCGAAAAAGTGCCGGTCGACGGCGTCATTCTGGAAGGCCGTTCCTCGCTCGACGAGTCGCTCGTAACAGGCGAATCCATGCCGGTGACCAAGGAGACGGACGCGAAGGTGATCGCCGGCACGCTCAACCAGTCCGGCAGCTTCATCATGCGCGCCGAAAAGGTCGGGCGTGAGACGCTGCTGTCGCAGATCGTGCAGATGGTCGCGGACGCGCAGCGCTCGCGGGCGCCGATCCAGCGCCTCGCCGACCAGGTCGCGGGCTGGTTCGTGCCGGCCGTGATTGCGGTCGCGGTCGCTGCTTTCGCGGCCTGGGCCTGGTTCGGGCCGGAGCCGCGGCTGGCCTTCGGCCTCGTTGCCGCCGTCAGCGTGCTGATCATCGCCTGCCCCTGCGCGCTTGGCCTGGCGACTCCGATGTCGATCATGGTCGGCGTCGGCCGCGGTGCGCAAGCGGGCGTGCTGATCAAGAACGCCGAGGCGCTGGAGCGGATGGAGAAGGTCGACACGCTGGTGGTCGACAAGACCGGCACCCTGACCGAGGGCAAGCCGAAGGTGGTCGCGATCGTGCCGGCCGCCGGTTTTGCGGAAGATGACATCCTCCGCTTGGCCGCCAGCGTCGAGCGCGCCAGCGAGCATCCTCTTGCCGACGCGATCATGCGCGCCGCAAAGGAGAAGCAGCTCGCGCTGGGCCAGGTCGAGCAATTCGATTCACCGACGGGCAAGGGCGCCACCGGCAAGGTCGACGGCAAAACCATCGTGCTCGGCAATGCCAGATATTTGACGTCGATCGGCATCGACACCAAAGCGCTCGATGGCGAAGCCGAACGGCTGCGCGGCGATGGCGCGACCGTGATCAATATGGCCGTCGACGGCCGGCTTGCCGGCCTGTTCGCGATCGCCGATCCGGTCAAGGCCTCGACCCCGGAGGCGCTGAAGGCACTCGCGGCCGAGGGCATCAAGGTCATCATGCTGACCGGCGACAACCGCACCACGGCGGAGGCAGTGGCGCGCAGGCTCGGCATCGCCGATGTCGAAGCCGAGGTGCTGCCGGATCAGAAGAGCGCGGTGGTGACAAAGCTGCAGAAGGCCGGCCGCAGCGTCGCGATGGCCGGCGACGGCGTCAACGACGCGCCGGCGCTGGCCGCGGCCGAAGTCGGCATCGCGATGGGCACCGGCACGGATGTGGCGATGGAGAGCGCCGGCGTCACGCTGCTGAAGGGCGATCTCATCGGCATCGTGCGTGCGCGAAAACTGTCGCAGGCGACGATGAGCAACATCCGGCAAAACCTGTTCTTCGCCTTCATCTACAACGCCGCAGGCATTCCGATCGCGGCTGGCATCCTCTATCCGACCTTTGGCGTGCTGCTCTCACCGATCATCGCCGCGGCCGCGATGGCGCTGTCCTCGGTCAGCGTGGTCGGGAATGCACTGCGGCTGCGGGCAACGCGGCTGTGAGCACCGTGGAATCCGTGTAAAACGGCATCGAGCGCGCGATGGAGCATTCTGATGCAGCGAATTACGATCACGATCGAGGACGATCTCCTGGCGGAGATCGACGCGGCGGCTGAAGCGCGCGGCTACCAGAACCGCTCCGAGATCATCCGCGACCTCGCGCGCGCCGGCTTGCAACAGAGCAGCGAGGACACCGCACAGACCGGGCCCTGCGTCGCCGGCCTCGTCTATGTCTACGACCACGCCGCCCGCGATCTCTCAAAACGCCTGGTGCAGGAATTCCATGGCCACCACGACCTCGCGCTGGCGACGCTGCATGTCCATCTCGACGACAACAATTGCATGGAGATGACGGCACTGCGCGGCGACGCCGGCGAGGTCAGACATTTCGCCGACCACATCATCGCCGAACGCGGCGTCCGCTACGGCCGCGTCGTGATGATCCCGACGGGTGACGGCAAGCAGGCGAAAGCGCGCAAGCAGGCGCACCGGCATGACTGATACTTCTCCCTCTCCCCGCAAGCGGGGCGAGGTGAAGAAAGAGCCTCAGGCTGCCTTCGCACTCCCACCCGGCAGCCCCGCCCGCGCGATGCCGCCATACAGCGTTTCGTTCGGCATCTCCTCGCGCAGGATCCTGCGGACCGCGATCAACTTCTCCAAATCGATACCCGTCGCAAAGCCCTTGCTCTCGCACAGGAACACGAGATCCTCGAACACGACATTTCCGGTCGCGCCGGGGGCGAAGGGGCAGCCGCCGAGGCCGCCCAGCGAGCCGTCGAGGATCCGCGCGCCTTCGTCGAGCGCCGCGGCCGCGTTCGCGATACCCATTCCGCGGGTGTCGTGGAGATGAATGCAGATCGGCTTTGACCCTGCGAGCTTCACCGCCGCACGCGTCAGCTCCGCCACCTGCTTCGGCCCGGCATGGCCGACGGTGTCGGCGATGCCGACGAAATCGACACCGGCCTCGAGGCACTTGTCGACCAGCCGCAGCACTTCTGCGGGATCAACCGCCCCCGTGATCGAGCAGCCCAGCGCCATCGAGATCGCCGCGTTGACGAGCGGCTTGTGGCTGGTGGCATCGCGCAGCTCGCACAAGCGTTTCAGATTGGCGATCGCGGACTCGCGCGAGCGGTGCGCATTGGCCTGGCTGTGCTCTTCCGTCGCCGAGACCACCGAGGCGATCTCGCCGACGCCGGATTCCAGCGCCTCGTTGACGCCGCGCTCGTTGAGCGCAAGCGCGATGCCATGCGCGCCGGGCAATGAAGCGACGGTTGCGACGACGTCCCGGACATCAACGAACTGCGGAAACGTCTTTGCCGGCAGGAACGAGCCGACCTCGAAATGCCGCACGCCGGAGGCATATTCCTCGCGCACCCAGCGTTGCTTGGCGTCGGTCGACGGAATTTTCTTCACAAGCTGGAGCCCGTCGCGCAAGCCCACCTCGCGCAGGCTGACGCGCTCCGCGGGGTAAATCTCCTGGATCCGGCTCATGCGCGCCTCCCTGTTGTTTTTGACGTGACGTCTTCATTTTCGTTGTCGATCTCGGCGCGAACGACCGCGGTGTCGGCGCCGAGCGGCGCGACCTGCAGGCCTTCGCCGATATGGCTGCCGTTCCATTCGATCGGCAGCGCCGGGACCCGGAACGGCTTGCCGTCGGCGGTGACATTGTTGACGAGCCCACCCGGCCGCAGCACATGCGGATCGGTGAAGAGATCCTCGGGCCGGTTGATGGGCGAGAAGCAGATGTTGAGCGCATCGAGCCTCTCGGACAGTTTTTTCACGTCCCACTGCCTGATGATGTCAGCGGCGCGCGGAATGATCCGCCCGCGCGCCAGGATGCGATCGGTCGTGGTGCGCAAGGCGGGATCATCGAGCAAGTCAGTCAGCCCGAATTCGCGGCAAAAGCTCTGCCAATGGCCTTCGGTGACGACGCCGATGAAGATGCGCTCGCCGCCGGCGGTCTCGAAGATGTCGTAGATCGGCCAGGCATGCTCGCGCTCCGGCATCGAGCGCGGCTTGTTGCCGGTCATCTCGTATTCGACCATGTGCTGGGCGACCAGGAACAGGCAGTTCTCGAACAGGCCGATGCGGATATCGGCGCCGTCGCGTTGTCCTCCGCGCTTTTGATAGAGCGCCGCGAGGATCGCGATCACGCCGAACATGCCGCCCATGATGTCGTTGGCGGACGAGCCGACACGCTGGGGCTTTTCGCTGGTGCCGGTCATGGCGGCAAGGCCCGCCATCATCTGCACGACCTCGTCGAGCGCGGGGCGGTGCTCGTAGGGACCGGAGAGGAAACCCTTGTGGCCGGCGATGATCAGACCCGGATGCCGGCGACGCAATTCGTCCGCGCCGAGCCCCTGCTTCTCGAGCTGGCCGTCGCGAAAATTCTCCAGGAACACGTCGGCCGTCGCCAGCAGCCGGTGCATGGTGTCGCGATCCTCAGGCTTCTCGAAATCCAGCACCACGCTGCGCTTGCCGCGGTTGAACAGCGGAAAGAAGGCGGTGCCCATGCCGCCCAAGCTCCGGGTCTTGTCGCCCGCAGGCGGTTCGACCTTGATCACGTCGGCTCCGAGCTGCGCCAGGATCATGCCGCAGGTCGGGCCCATGACCATGTGGGTCATCTCGACGACGCGCACGCCTGCAAGCGGCAATCCGGCCGCCGGTTCTTCCATCGCCATATGAGCCTGTTCCTTTGCCCGGCTGGTTCCGCTTGTTGTCAAGCGGGTTGATGAAGCAACAGTCTTGCCGAATTCATCGTGGCTTCGTTGATGCGAGCGGTCAATCCGCCACTGCGCTGGTGCCGCCGATCTCTCTTGCCGAACGGGCCTGCTGTGTCTACCTCTCGCGGGTGGTTTTCCCGAGAGGTGCTCCCATGCTGGATGCCGCCGTCAAGGCGCTGTCGCAAATGATCTCGCCGCCGATGCGCTCGATCCTGTGGCGGTCGATCGGCGTCGCACTGGTGCTGATCATCGTGCTGGCGATCGGCTTGCAGCGGCTCCTGAGCTGGTTTGCGACCTATGGCGAGGCCTGGCTGGAGGGCCTGCTCGGTCCGGGCTGGCACTCATCGCTCGAGGTATTGTCCTGGATCATTTCGATCGCCGCGGGCCTTGGCGTCGTGTTCGGGGCTGTGTTCCTGATGCCCGCGATCACCTCGCTGGTGGCGAGCCTGTTCGTCGACGACGTCGCCGACGTCGTCGAGCGCGAGCACTATCCGGCCGAGCGGCCCGGCGTCGCGCTGCCCTTCAGCCAGGCGATCTACGAGGGCGTCAAGACCGCGCTGCTGACGATCCTGGTCTATCTGGTCGCGTTGCCGCTGGTGCTTTTCGCCGGCGCCGGCTTCCTGGTCTTCTTCCTCGCCACGGCCTGGCTGCTCGGCCGCGAATATTTCGAGCTCGCGGCGATGCGGTTTCGCTCGCCGGAGGAAGCCAAGGCGATGCGGCGCGACAATGCCGCGACCATCTTCACGGCGGGCCTGTTCATCGCAGCCTTCGTCTCGATCCCGATCCTCAATCTGGCGACGCCGATCTTCGCCATGGCCTTCATGGTCCACATGCACAAGCGGCTGTCAGGCCCGCGGCCCGAGCTGATCGAACCGGCGCGGCAAATGCGGTGACTGGACGCTCCCTCTCCCGCTTGCGGGAGAGTTGATCAACCCCACGCACGATCGAACGAACCAACCATCATCGTTCAGGCGACGTTCACCCCGCACTTCCGCAACAGCATCCTGGCGAAGCCGAACGGCGCCGGCGTGAACGGGCCGGGCGGGGCACGGGTGACCAGCGCAACGACGCCGAGCGCGGCCATCGCGACCCAGAAGCACAGCCAGAAGCCGTCGATATAGGCGAGCACATTGGCCTCACGCTGCACCAAGCCCGCGAGTGTACCGACCGCGCGCGCCTGTGCCGAGCCAGCACCATGGGCCGCAAAATGGTCGGTGAGCTGTTTCAGCATGCGGACCACATCGACGTCACCGACGCCGAGATTCTGGCCGAGATAGAAGGAATGGATCTGCTCGCGGACCCGCAGCCACGTCCCCATCAACGCCACCCCGATCTCGGCGCCGCCGAGCCGCATGATCTGGATATAGGCGGCAAACGAGGTGGCACGGCTCGGATCGGAATTGGACAGCAGCGTGATGATCAGCGGCAGCAAGGTCAGCGACTGCCCGATCGCCTGGAGCAGCACGATGCCGGCGAAATCCTCGCGCGCCCAATCATGGCTGAGCTGCGTGCCCCAGAGATTGGCGGCGGCGAAGCAGGCAAATCCCACGACCACTACCGTGCGCGTATCGAAATGCCGCAGCAGCCAGATCGAGAGCGGCACCAGCACGAACATCGGCAACGCGCCGTAGGTAAGCAGCAGCAAGCCACTCTGCTCCGGCCTGAGCAGGGCGATGGTGGCGAGGAAATTCGGCACCAGCGACGCGTTGGAGAGGCTGGTCAGCGTATAGAGCAGGATCAGGACCAGCCCGAGACCGATATTGCGCGAGAACAGCACGTTGATATGCGCCCATGGCTGTCGCACCAGGGCCTCGTTGATGAGGAAGCCCGCGACCAGCACCGCGCCGGCAGTGATCAATGCCATCACCGTTCCCGACCCCAGCCAGTCCAGCCGATTGCCCTGGTCGAGCCCGGCATAGATCATCGAAACGCCCGCGCCGAGCAGCAGCATGCCGCCCCAATCGGCCTCGCGCAGCAAAGCGCGATTCACCGGCTCGTTCGGCGTACCCCAATAAACCATCAGGCCCATCAGGGGCGCGATCACGACGCTCTGCCAGTACAGCCATTGCCAGCCGAGATGGTCGACATAGAAGCCGACCAGCGAGCTTGACGTGTCCAGCGCAAAGCCGACGCGGATCGAATAGATCGAGATCGCCGGGAGCCACCAGCGGATCGGCAAATTGCGGAACACGATCATCAGCGTCGCCGGCACGAAGGTGCCGAGCAAGAGGCCATGCACGACGCTGAGCGCGAGCAATGTCGGATAGTCGTGCACGAACGGGATGATCAGCGAGACCGCGGCATAGACGAGGCTGGGGATGCCGAGCACGCGGCGCAGGCCGAATACGGTGGCAAGCCAGGCCACCGCAGGCGCTATGAAGATCTGCGAGCCGATGCCTGCCGTGGAGAGCCAGGCGCCTTCGTCGAACGAGAGCGAGAACGCGCCGCGCAGGTCCGGCAGGCCTATTGTGGTCAGGCGGCTGTCGAAATTGGCGAGGAACGAGCCGAGCAGCACCGCCGCCACCGCAAACAGCGGCTGCGGGGCGACGCCGCCGCGCGAGAGCGGCCCGCGGCTGGAATCGTCATTTTCCGCCATTGCCGGCCTTGGTGTCGATGCTCGTGACGACCGACATGCCCGGCACCAGCCGCGCCAGCAACGGCTGGTTGTCGTCGAACTGGATGCGCACGGGAATGCGTTGCACGACCTTGGTGAAGTTACCGGTTGCGTTGTCCGGCGGCAGCAGCGCGACCTGCGCGCCGGTCGCGGGCGCAATGCGCTCGACCCGGCCGCGCAGCTTCTCGCGCGGGAAACTGTCGACGGTGATCTCGACCGGCTGGCCCGGTGCGACGTGGGTAAGCTGGGTCTCCTTGTAGTTCGCGATCACATAGACCTTCGGCAACGGCACGACGTTGATGAGGTTGGTGCCGATGTTGACGTAGTCGCCGGGCTGGACCTGCCGCTCGCCGACGACGCCGTCGAACGGCGCCGATATCCTGGTGTAGCCGAGCTTGAGCTTCGCACTCGCCAGCGTCGCCTTGGTCGCTTCGAGATCGGCGGCGCGCTGCTTCCTGTTGCCTTGCAGGACTTCGAGCTGGTGCTGCTGGGCCGCGATCACGGCACGGCTTGCGCGCACATCGGCCTGCGCCTTGGCGTAGCCTGCGACCGCCTGCTCGAAGCGCTGCCGAGTGCCGGATTCGGTCTGCGTCAGCGATTGCTGACGCTCCTGCTCCTGCCGCGCCTCGACCTCCATGGCTTCGGCCGAGAGCCGTGCGGCTTGCGCCTGCGCGATCGTCGCATATTGCAGCTCGATCTGGTTGGCCAGATTGTCGAGCACGGCTTGCGCGGCGGCAACCGCGGCCTCGGATTGCGCGACTTGCGCTTCATAGTCGGCAGGATCGATCTGGATCAGGAGATCGCCGGCCTTGACGCGCTGGAAGTCGGTGACTCCGACGGTCAGTACTTCGCCGGAGACGCGACTGGCAAGCCGCGTCAGCTCGGCGCGCACATAGGCGTCGTTGGTGGTCTGGACCACCGAATTGCCGACCCATTCGTCGAAGCGCTGGGTTGCCAGCGCGACGAAGCCGAGTGCGACGATCACCGCGAACAGCGGAATCGCAAGCCGGCTCCATAGCGAGCTCGCCGGTGGCTGCGTAGGCTTCGGTGGCGGCGCCGGTGTGGCAGCAGGTGGCGACGACGGGATTTGTTCCTGCTGACTCACGATAGACTCCAAAAACACTTTCCGAACACCAGTCTCAGACCGTCTTCTCCGGCCACCGGCAGAGATCGTTGATCAGGCATACCTCGCAACGCGGCTTGCGCGCGATGCAAGTATAGCGGCCATGCAGGATCAGCCAATGATGGGCATGCAGCATGAACTCGGCCGGGATCACCTTTTCGAGACCGAGCTCGACCTCCAGCGGCGTCTTGCCGGGCGCAAGTCCGGTCCGGTTGCCGACGCGGAAGACATGCGTGTCGACAGCCATGGTGTGCTCGCCGAAGGCCATGTTGAGCACGACATTGGCGGTCTTGCGCCCGGCGCCGGGCAACGACTCGATCCCGGCGCGCGTGCGCGGCACCTCGCCGCCGAACTCGCTGAGCAGCTTCGCCGACAGTGCGATCACGTTTTTCGCCTTGGTGCGGTAGAGGCCGATGGTCTTGATGTACTCGCGCAGGCGTTCCTCGCCGAGGTCCAGCATCTTCTGCGGTGTGTCGGCGATCGCAAACAGCGCGCGCGTCGCCTTGTTGACGCCGGCGTCAGTCGCCTGTGCCGACAGCACCACGGCAACCAGCAGCGTGAACGGATTGACGTGCTCGAGCTCCCCTTTCGGCTCGGGGTTGGCCTTGCGGAAACGGCTGAAGGCCTCGTGGACCTCGGGCGGCGTCCAGGGCTTCATAGCTTTGAGCGATTTCTTCGCGGCCGCCTTCGGTTTTGCCGCGACCGGCTTTGCCTTTTTCTTCGGCACGGACGTTTTGCGCGGGGCCGGCTTGCGGGTGATTTTCGCCATGATCGGGATATACTGAGGGACGATGAGCACAGGCAACGAAATTGCGCGCGAACAATCTGGGAGCGAGGCCGAGCCTCAGATCTTTTCCGCGCGGCTGACGCCGCACCGCTCGCTGAACCGCACCGGCTTCCTCGCCGTGATGCTGTTCCTCAGCATCGTCAGCTTCGTCACCGGCCTCGTCTTCCTGATGATGGGCGCGTGGCCGGTGTTCGGCTTCTTCGGCCTCGATGTGCTGGTGATCTGGTGGGCCTTCAAGGCCAATTTCCGCGCGGCGCGGGCCAGCGAGGAGATCGTGGTCACGCCGTCTGAATTGCGCGTGCGGCGCGTCAGCCAGCACGGCCAGGTCGTCGAATGGACCTTCAATCCGCTCTGGGTCCGGCTCGACACGGAAATCGACGAGGATTTTGGCATCGAGCATCTCTATCTGATTTCGCGAGGTCACCAGATCCAGATCGCCCGCTTCCTGGGACCGGACGAAAAGGCAAGTTTCTACAAAGGCTTGGTTGAGGCATTAAATGCCGCCAGGCGCGGGCCGACCTACAATCCGGTCACCTGATTTGCGGATCGGAAATCGGGTGGTTTCGTACCCTGCCCTCTCCTACATTTGTGGTCATGATGACACTCGCGATACATGACCAGCGCCTGGCCGGGCCGGGCTCCCAGAACGCCGCGTTGCGCGACTATGATTCCGTGCGCCGGGCGATCGCCTTCATTTCGGAAAACTGGCGCGCACAGCCGACCATCGAGGCGATGGCGGATGCGGCCGGCGTCACGCCGGATGAGCTCCACCATCTGTTCCGCCGCTGGGCCTCGATCACACCGAAGGCTTTCATGCAGGCGCTCACCCTCGATCACGCCAAGGGCCTGCTGCGGGACTCCGCGAGCATCCTCGACGCGGCGCTCGACTCCGGTCTGTCGGGTCCGGGCCGGCTGCACGATCTCTTCGTCACCCATGAGGCGATGTCGCCGGGCGAATGGAAGAACGGCGGCGCGGGGCTCATCTTGCGCTACGGCTTCCATCACTCGCCGTTCGGCACCGCGATCGTGATCGCGACCGATCGCGGACTGTCGGGCCTCGCTTTCGCCGATCCCGGTGAGGAACAGGTGGCATTTGCCGACATGACGCGGCGATGGCGGAACGCAACCTACGTCGAGGATCACGAAGGTACCGCGCCATTGGCGCAGCGCATCTTCGACACAAAACTGTGGCGGCCGGATCAGCCGCTGCGCGTGGTGATGATCGGCACCGATTTCGAGGTCCGGGTGTGGGAGACGCTGCTGAAGATCCCGATGGGCCGTGCGGTGTCCTATTCTGACATCGCCTGCAACATCAACAGCCCGAAAGCCTCACGCGCCGTCGGCGCTGCCGTCGGCAAGAACCCGGTCTCCTTTGTCGTGCCCTGCCACCGCGCGCTCGGCAAGAGCGGCACGCTCACCGGCTACCACTGGGGCATCACCCGCAAGCAAGCGATGCTGGGCTGGGAGGCCGGGCAGCTGGGGATGCAGTAGATCATTTGCAATTGCCTCAACGTGGTCGTCCTGGCGAAAGCCAGGACCCATTACCCCAGGGAGATGTTTTGGCGCCGACTGCCAACCACCAGTCATCGCAAAACCAACGACAGTTGTTATGGGTCCTGGCTTTCGCCAGGATGACGGCTGAGTATTTAGCCGGCTCCGTCGCGCGCGAACGTCTTTAACCCGCCAGGTCCAGCTTCGAGGCCACCGTCGAATCCGCATTGAGGCGATAGATGATCGGCACACCCGTCGCGAGCTCGCGCTTCAAGATGCCTTCGGGCGAGAGCTTTTCCAGCACCATGATCAGCGCGCGCAGCGAATTGCCGTGAGCGGCAACCAAGGTGCGCTTGCCGTTGAGCACGCCGGGCAGGATCTCCTGAACGTAATACGGCAGTGCGCGCGCCAGCGTGTCTTTCAGACTTTCGCCACCGGGCGGCGGCACGTCGTAGGAGCGTCGCCAGATCAGCACCTGGTCCTCGCCCCATTTCTTGCGGGCGTCGTCCTTGTTGAGGCCGGAGAGATCGCCATAGTCGCGCTCGTTCAGCGCGAGGTTCTTCGTCGTCGGCAGGGCCTTCTGGTCGAGCTCGCCGAGAATGAGATCGAGCGTGTGCTGTGCGCGCGTCAGCACCGAGGTGTAGGCGACGTCGAACACGAGACCCTGCGCCTTCAGCTTGCGGCCAGCTTCCGAGGCTTCCTTGACGCCGAGCTCGGTAAGGTCAGGATCCTTCCAGCCCGTGAACAGGTTCTTCAGATTCCATTCGCTCTGGCCGTGCCGCACCAGCACGAGAAGACGTTCGCTCATTGACTGCTTTCCGTTTCGTTCAGATGTCAGACAGGCCGAGCACGTCGGCCATGGAGTAGTGCCCCGGCTTCTTGCCATGCGCCCAGAGCGCGGCCTTCAGCGCGCCGTGGGCGAACAGCATGCGATCCTCCGCGTGATGCGACAGCGTCAGGCGCTCGAACGGGCCGAGGAAGCTCACGCTGTGATCGCCGGCCGCGGTGCCGCCGCGCAACGACGCAAAGCCGATGTCGCCGGGCTTGCGCGCGCCGGTGATGCCGTCGCGGCCGCGATCTGCATGCTCGTCGAGCGCGATGCCGCGGCCGCTGGCCGCCGCCTGACCCAGCATCAGCGCCGTGCCCGAGGGCGCGTCGATCTTCATGCGATGATGGGTTTCGACGATCTCGATGTCGAAGCTCTCGTCGAGCGCCTTGGCGACGCGCTTGACCACGGCGGCGAGCAGATTGACACCGAGGCTCATATTGCCGGACTGCACCACCACCGCGCGGTTGGTGACGCTCTTGATCACCGCGTTGTCGGAGCCTGACAGCCCCGTCGTTCCGACCACGTGCACGAGGCCGCGCTCGGCGGCGATCGCGACATTGGCGAGGGTCGCCGCGGGCACGGTGAAATCCAGAATGCCGTCGGCGTCCTTTGATAACGCCCAGAGATCGCCGGAAAGTTTGATGCCGTTGGCCGGCAGGCCTGCGAGCACGCCGGCATCCTTGCCGAGCAGCTCCGAGCCCGGCGCCTCCAGCGCGCCGGCCAGCACCGCGCCTTTGCTCTCGGCAATCGCCCGTGTCAGCGCCCGGCCCATCCGGCCGCCGGCTCCAGCAACAATCAAGCGCATGTCGGACATGGTGCGATCCTCTCACGGTCGTTGTAGCGGGGGGACGCAGTTCCGGCAACCGAGGGGGATTAGGCTGACGGGCAAGCTCTTACGGCCCCCGGAGGGGGGCTATCGCACGCGAGAGTTCAGGTGCGAAGGGCTCCACGGCGTCATGCCCGGGCTTGTCCCGGCCATCCACGCCTCACCACACGGCACGAAGAACGTGGATGCCCGGGACAAGCCCGGGCATGACGACCTGTTGCTCATATGTTTGCCGCCGCTCGGAAGCGGAGAGCAAGACGGCGGCCCAGCTTCGATGGGGCCTCAGCCGTCTGACGGCTGCGGGCCGTCATAGCCCTCGATAATGATGAGGTCGGCGATGGAGTGCGGCTGGCGCACCTTGATGTTGGCCTGGTATTCCGGCGAGTTGTAGCAGGCGATCGCGGTCTCGTAGTCCGGGAATTCGATCACGACGTTACGGGTGCGGCTACTGCCTTCGACAGTGGTGAACTTGCCGGCGCGGACGACGAAGCGGCCAGCCCATTTCTTGAAGATCGGACCATTGGCGACGGCATAGGGCTTGTAGCCCTCGTCACTGCTCACGTCGACGCGTCCGATCCAGTAGCCTTTTGCCATTGTTCTTCTCCCTGTTGTTGATTAGCCGAGCGCTTGCGCAATCTCAGCCTGAATAGCCTCCGCAATCGCCTTGGGGTCCGTGGCTTCCACCACCGGCCGCCCGACGACGAGATGGTCCGCGCCGGCCGCAATCGCGCGGCCCGGCGTCATGATGCGTTTCTGGTCGCCGCTCGCCGCGCCCGCCGGCCGGATGCCGGGAGTGACGAGGCTCATCTGGTGGCCGACGATCTTGCGCAAGGCTCCGACTTCCTCGGGCGACGATACCAGCCCGTCGATGCCGAGCACCTGCGCCTGGTGCGCGCGCGCTTCGACGAGCTCGGAGACGCCGAGCCGGAAGCCCGCCGCGTGCAGATCGTCCTCGTTGTAGGACGTCAGAACAGTGACGGCGAGAATCTTCAGCTTCGAGCTGCCGCGACCTTCGACGGCACCCTTCATGGTCTGCGGATAAGCGTGCACGGTGAGGAAGGTTGCGCCGAGCCTGGTGATGCTGTCGACGCCCTGCGCCACGGTGTTGCCGATGTCGTGCAGCTTGAGATCGAGAAAGACCTTCTTGCCCTTGTCGGCGAGCTTGCCGACCAGCGGCAAGCCGCCGGCATAAGCGAGCCGATAGCCGATCTTGTAGAAGGTGACGCTGTCGCCGAGCCGGTTGACCATCGCTTCCGCGGCATCAACGCCGGGCAGATCGAGCGCGACGATCAGGCGGTCTTTCGGGGCAATCTCGGCTGGCGTCATGTCACCTCACATCATGCGTTGGGAAACGTCGATCAACTGCCGCACCAGTTCCTGCAACGCGGCGATATCGCCCTCGTGCCTCAGCCTGTCCATATCGTCATAGGCCTGGTCGGCAAAGGCGAGCGTCAGCTGGCTGGCAATCACATTGGCGTGGCAGGAGGTCAGGATCAGCCGCAGCGCCTGCAGCGCGCGAGCCGCGCCGAGCCGGCTCTGCGAGGCGCCGGCGAGCGCGAAGACGCGGTTGCGGAACACCTCGCCGCGCGGCTCGTGCAGCTCATGCACGCGACTGACCCAGTCGATCGCGTTCTTCAGCAGCGGCGGCACCGAGGCATTGTATTCGGGCGAGACGATCAGCACGCCATGATGCGCGCCGATCATGCGCTTGAGATTGATCGCGTGTTTGGGCACACCGGACTTGGCCTGCAGGTCGCCGTCATAGATCGGCAGCGGAAAATCGGCGAGCGAGATGCGTGTGACGTCGACACCGGCCTGGTCGAATGCATAGGCGGCGACCGCTGCCAGCTTCGCATTGTGCGAGCCGGTGCGCAGAGAGCCGGGAATGATCAGGATCTTCGGTGCGGACATCCGCTTCCATGCGTTCGGCGAAACGAGCCCGCCACGCAAACAGGAATGCCGGCGGAATTAGTCCTTGCGATACACCCAGACGCGGGCCGGCGGAAGGTTCATCCAGATCCGTTCCGAGGCCTCTGTGGACACGCCGGGCAGCGATTTCGGAATCGGCGGCACCACCGCATAGGTGAACTGGACGAAGGGCGCACCGGGCGCCAGGGCCGTGAAGGCGTCGCGGATGAGCCGCAGCCGCGTCAGCATCGGTTTTGTGACCAGCGGCAGGCCCGAGACGACCGCGGAGGCCGGCGCGCTCAGCACGTTCCACAGCGTGTCGCGCAGGCGATAGGCATCGCCCTGCACCACCTTGGCCTGCGGATAGCGGTCGCGCAGCAGGGCGCAGAAGCCTGGATTGTATTCGACGAGGACGAGACGCTTCTGGTCGACGCCGCGCTCGACCAGAGCGGAGGTGATGGCGCCGGTGCCGGGCCCGAGCTCGACCACTGGTGCGTCCGAATTGACGTCGACGTAATGGGCCATGGTCCGGGCCAGCAGTTTGCCCGACGGCATCACCGCGCCCATGTGGAGGGGCTTTTCGATCCATGACCGGAGAAAACGCACCTCGTCATCGAGACGGGGCTTCTTCAACGCACGCGCGGACGATGGCAATGGCATGTCGGGACCGGCCGGGACCGCGTGACCGCGGCGTGTCAGAAAATGGTCATAAAGACGTATAGGCCGAAGGCGGCACGGTCAAGACGCGTCAACTCGCGCGATTACCGAAGAAATCCTTGACCTTGGTGAAGAAACCCTCGGATTCCGGCTGGGTGTTGCCGGAGGAGAGCTTGTCGAACTCGGCCAGCAATTCCTGCTGCTTCTTGGTGAGGTTCTGCGGGGTCTCGACCACGACCTGAACGTACATGTCGCCCATCTGGCGCGAGCGCAGCACCGGCATGCCTTTTGATGCGATGCGGAATCGGCGGCTGGACTGGGTCCCTGCTGGGACCTTCACCTTGGTCTTGCCCTTCTCGATGGTCGGCACCTCGAATTCGCCGCCAAGCGCCGCCGTCACCATCGAGATCGGCACACGACAATGCAGATCGGCGCCGTCGCGCTGGAAGAACTGGTGCTGGGCCAGCGACAGGAAGATGTAGAGGTCGCCGGGCGGGCCGCCGCGGACCCCGGCCTCGCCCTCGCCAGCGAGCCTGATCCTGGTGCCGTCCTCGACGCCCGGGGGAATGTTGACCGACAGCGTCCGTTCCCGGGTGACGCGCCCCTGACCCGAGCAGGACGGGCAAGCGTCCTCGATCATCTGGCCGCGCCCTTGGCAGCCCGGGCATGTGCGCTCCAGCGTGAAGAAGCCCTGCGACTGCCGTACGCGTCCGGCGCCGCCGCAGGTCGAGCAGGTCTTCGGCTTGGTGCCGGCCTTGGCCCCGATGCCCGAACAGGCTTCGCACGTGACCGAGACCGGGATCTCGATCTGCGCGGTCTTGCCGCCAAAAGCTTCCTCGAGCGTGATTTCCATGTTGTAGCGCAGGTCGGCGCCGCGCTCTCGGCCGCCACGGCCGCCGCGCTGTCCAGCCATGCCGAACAAATCTTCGAAAATGTCGGAAAAGGAGGAGGCGAAGCCCGCGCCGAAACCAGCGCCGCCACCACCGCCCTGCTCGAAGGCGGCATGGCCGTAACGGTCATAGGCCGCGCGCTTGTCCCTGTCTTTCAGGACCTCGTAGGCCTCGTTGATTTCCTTGAACTTGACTTCGCTAGTGTCGTCCCCGGGATTGCGGTCGGGGTGAAACTTCATCGCCAGCTTGCGGAACGACGATTTCAGGACGGAATCGTCGGCATCGCGTTCGACTTCGAGGGTTTCGTAGTAGCAGCGCTTGGTGGACGTGGACATGATGAGCTCGGTCTATCCGATCGCGATTCAAGTCGGAGCGAAGCAACGTCGCCATGCAGCGATATAAGCACCCTTCCGCCTCGCGGCAGAGGATTGCACGGCAGTGTTCAGAATAACGGCTGGGAATTGATCGATCGTAACGGCGCCGATTTTATCAGTGCCTTGGCTCGTCGAGCCCGACACGATGGCCTCCCCCGCGAGGGAGGAGGCCGTTGGCGCGTGTGGGGTCCAAGCCGTCCGCATCATCACCCTCGCAGGGTTCAGGCGGACTTCTTGTTGTTCTTGTCGTCGTCGACTTCGGTAAATTCCGCGTCGACGACGTCGTCCTTGGCCGCATCCTTCTTGGCGTCGGCCTCGGCCTGCTGCTTGTACATGGCCTCGCCGAGCTTCATCGAGGCCTGGGCCAGCGTTTGGGTCTTGGCCTTGATCGCTTCGGCATCGTCGCCCTTCAGCGCTTCCTTGAGGTCGCTGACGGCATCCTCGATGGCGCGGCGCTCGGTCTCGGCGACCTTCGAACCGTGCTCGGCCAGTGCCTTCTCGGTCGAATGCACCAGTCCGTCCGCGTCGTTCTTGGCAGTCACGGCCTCGCGGCGCTTCTTGTCCGCCTCGGCATTGGCCTCGGCGTCCTTGACCATCTTCTCGATGTCGGCTTCCGAGAGACCGCCGGAGGCCTGGATGCGGATCTGCTGCTCCTTGGACGTGGCCTTGTCCTTGGCCGAGACGTTGACGATGCCGTTGGCGTCGATGTCGAAGGTCACCTCGATCTGCGGCATGCCGCGCGGAGCCGGCGGAATGCCCATCAGGTCGAACTGGCCGAGCATCTTGTTGTCGGCCGCCATTTCACGCTCGCCCTGGAAGACGCGGATGGTGACCGCGTTCTGGCTGTCCTCGGCGGTCGAGAACACCTGGCTCTTCTTGGTCGGGATCGTGGTGTTGCGGTCGATGATGCGGGTGAACACGCCACCTAGCGTCTCGATGCCCAGCGACAGCGGGGTCACGTCGAGCAGCAGCACGTCCTTGACGTCGCCCTGAAGCACGCCGGCCTGGATCGCGGCGCCGATCGCCACGACTTCGTCGGGGTTGACGCCCTTGTGCGGCTCCTTGCCGAACAGCTGCTTCACGACTTCCTGGACCTTCGGCATGCGCGACATGCCACCAACCAGCACCACTTCGCCGATCTCGGCGGCGGTGAGGCCGGCATCCTTCAGCGCCTTGCGGCAGGGCTCGACGGTCTTCTGAACGAGGTCATCGACCAGCGCCTCGAACTTGGCGCGGGTGAGCTTCATCGTCAGATGCTTCGGGCCGGTCTGGTCCGCGGTGATGAAGGGCAGGTTGATCTCGGTCTGCGTCGTCGACGACAGCTCGATCTTGGCCTTTTCGGCGGCTTCCTTCAGGCGCTGCAACGCGAGCTTGTCGTTGCGCAGGTTGATGCCCTGCTCCTTCTGGAATTCGTCGGCGAGATAGCCGACTAGGCGCATGTCGAAGTCTTCGCCGCCGAGGAAGGTGTCGCCGTTGGTCGACTTCACCTCGAACACGCCGTCGCCGATTTCGAGAATCGAGATATCGAACGTGCCGCCGCCGAGATCGTACACGGCGATCGTGCCGGCCTTGGTCTTGTCGAGGCCATAGGCGAGCGCGGCCGCGGTCGGCTCGTTGATGATGCGCAGCACTTCAAGGCCCGCGATCTTGCCGGCGTCCTTGGTCGCCTGGCGCTGGGCGTCGTTGAAGTAGGCGGGCACGGTGATGACGGCCTGGTCGACCTTCTGGCCGAGATGGGCTTCCGCGGTCTCCTTCATCTTCTGCAAGATGAACGCCGAGACCTGCGAGGGCGAGTAGGTCTGGCCGTCGGCCTCGACCCAGGCGTCGCCGTTGGAAGCCTTCACGATCTTGTACGGAACGAGCTTCTTGTCCTTCTCGACCATCGGGTCGTCGTAGCGGCGGCCGATCAGGCGCTTCACTGCGAAGAACGTGCGCTCGGGATTGGTGACGGCCTGGCGCTTGGCCGGCTGGCCGACGAGGCGCTCACCGTCGTCCGTCACGGCGACGATCGAAGGCGTCGTGCGCATGCCTTCGGAATTCTCGATGACTTTGGCGTTCTTGCCATCCATTACGGCGACGCACGAATTCGTGGTGCCGAGGTCGATCCCGATGACCTTTCCCATGGTCCTATATCCTTGTTTTTGCGGCAGGCTGGCTGGGCCCAGAAGGCACCCGAACCGAAACCCCCTAAGATCAAACATTCGCGATATTGCGATGGTTGGGGGTCATATAGGAGGGGGGGAGGTGCCCGCAAGGACCGAACGCAAGTTTCGGCCGTGAAAACATTGGGTTTTGGAAGAACATATCCGGGCTGCACCGCCCTTGCGGGTGAGGAATTATTAACAGGTGCCGCGATCGACCGGCCTCCGCTGTCGCATTCCGCCCCGCCCTGTTGCGGCAAGTCCAAACCCGCTAAAAGGCGGGCAGCCGGTTGGGCTCGTCATCGGGCTGCCTCGCGCGACAAAGCGACCGGCCGGCCACCATCGAACGGCCTCAATGTGAACCAATCAGAGTGCCCATGAAGCTGATCCGCCCCCTCGCTGCGCTCGCCCTCCTCGTCGCCTCTGCGCTTCCGGCTCTGGCTGCCGACGCCGTTTTCCCGCCTGGCTTGCGCCTCGGCATGGTGCCATTGGTCGGTCTTAACACGGCCAAGACCTTTCCCGGCTTCGAGAGCGAGGACGGCAGCGTCAAGGTGCTGATCACAGAGCTGCCGCCGGCGGCCTATGGCGAAGTCGTGAGCGCCTTCAACTCCAATCCGGCCGGAGCCAACGGCGTCAAGCAGGACAAGATCGAGACGCCCGCCGGTCTTGCCTATTTCACCACTGAGAGCGGCAAGGCCGGCGAGACGCCGGTGCGGCGCTATTCGATGATCGTGCCGGGCGCCGGCTTCTCCGGCTATGTCGCGGTGCAGATCCCGGAGAATGCGATCAAGATCTACACCGACGAGGCGGTGCGGCAGATGTTCGCGAGCGTCGTCACCCGCAAGCAGGTCTCGGCCGAAGAGCAGATCGCGCTGATGCCGTTCAAGATCACCGATCTCGCCGACTTCAAGGACGTTCGCACGCTGGCGCCGGGCTCGAGCATCATCCTGGCCGACGGCGACGAGAGTACCGGCTATGAATCGAAGCCATTCATGATCCTCGGCGTGATCGGCGCCACCCCGCAGCAGGCCGACGACCGCGCCCGCTTCGCCCAGGAGGCGGCGCTCCAGATTCCCGGCGTGCGGGAGTCGCGCGTCACCATGTCCGAGCCGATCCGCATCAGCGGCCAGCAGGGTTTCGAGACCCGGATCGACGGCGTCAGCGGCAAGGACAAGACGCCGGTGACCGTGGTGCAGTGGATCCGCTTCAGCAGCGGCGGCGCCTCGCTGCGCATCATCGCCAGCGCCCCGCGCGAGCAGTGGCCGGCCGCCTTCACCCGCTTCCGCGCGGTCCGCGACGGCATCCAGCCGAAGGGCTGACCCGACACTAACCGTCGTCCCGGCCTACGCCGGGACGACGATGATATCCGGTCAGCAGCCCAACGACTCACCAAAGCCGGCTGCATTTTCGGGCTTCTGTTCGTATACGAACGGAACTAGGCTCCCCTTCCGTTGAGTTCATCCTGGAGGGAGGCGAATGATGCTGGATCGGCGACAAGTCTTGGCGGCGCTCGGGACGAGCGCTCTCGTGGCCCTCGCGCCAACCGCAATTCTGGCAGCTGCATCGATCAAGCCGGACGATGCATCCGCGCTGCTCGTGATCGACGTACAGAACTGCTTCCTTCCCGGCGGCAGCCTTGCCGTGAAGGAAGGCGAGCAGGTGGTCCCCGTCATCAACAAGATCTCGAAAGCATTTTCGAACGTGGTGATGACGCAGGACTGGCACACGCAGGGCCATATTTCCTTTGCGTCAGTCCACGCCGGCAAGAAGCCGTTCGAGACCGTCGATCTTCCCTACGGCAAGCAGGTGCTGTGGCCAGACCATTGCGTGCAGGGCACCGACGGCGCCGCGCTGTCGAAGGACCTTGCGATCCCGCACGCCGAGCTCATCATCCGCAAGGGTTTTCACAAGGACGTCGACAGCTATTCGGCCTTCCTCGAAGCCGACGGCAAGACCTCGACGGGTCTCGCCGGCTATCTGAAGGGGCGAAAGATCAAGCGCGTCTTCGTCGCGGGGCTGGCGACGGATTTCTGCGTCGCCTGGACCGCGCTCGACGCGCGCAAGGCGGGCTTCGAGGTCTATGTGGTGGAAGACGCCTGCCGCGGCATCGACAATCAGGGCTCGCTCGCAAAAGCCTGGGCCGATATGGCCAAGGCCGGCGTGAAGCGGATTCAGTCCGCGGATATCGCGGCGAGCGCGTAAGAGGCGCGACCGAACTGCCAGACCCTCATCCTGAGGAGCGCACCCTTCGCGCGCGCCTCCTCACCATGAGGATCGATCAGTTGGCCGCGCCGTTCGGCTCGTTGCTGTTGGCGGGCGCGGCCTTGGCGCCGCCCTTGGCGACACCCACCAAGGCGGGACGCAGCACGCGCTCGCCGATGGTGTAGCCGGCCTGCATGACCTGCACGACGGTGCCTGCGGGCACCGACGCATCGGGCACCTCGAACATCGCCTGCTGGAAGTTGGGGTCGAACTTCTGGCCCAAGGGGTCGAATTTCTTCACGCCGTGTTTTTCCAGCGCGCTGAGCAGCGAGCGCTCGGTCAGCTCGACGCCTTCGATCAGCGAAGCCAAGCCTGCATCGGCCGCCGCACGGGCTTCGGCCGGAACGGCATCGAGCGCGCGCTGGAGGTTGTCGGCGATGTCGAGCACGTCGCGGGCAAAGCCCGTGACGCCGTAGAGCTTGGAGTCTGCGACCTCCTTGGCGGTGCGCTTGCGCAAATTCTCCATCTCGGCCAGCGTCCGCAGCATGCGATCGCGCGCCTCGGCGGCTTCCTTCTGCAGGAGCTCGACCGAGCCGGGCTCGGGATCGTCGGGCATGATGTAGGGTTTTGACACCACGGGCTCGCCGGCCGCAGCACTCGTGTCTTCGGGTTGCCGGTCTCGATCGGTCATCGGCTCTCTTTTCGCATTCGTCTCAGGGGGTTTCTGGCCCGGATATCGTGCTTCGGGCGCCGAAAATCAAGCGCCCGTGATCGGGAGAGACGCCGGTCAGCCCCCCAGGAGCCGGCTGACGATGCGGGCAGCGTAGTCCACGGTCGGGATCACGCGGGCATAATTCAGCCGTGTCGGCCCGATCACGCCCAAAACGCCGACGATATGGCCGGCGGCATCCCGATAGGGCGAGATGATGGTGGACGAGCCCGACAGCGAGAACAGCTTGTTCTCACTGCCGATGAAGATTCGCACGCCTTCCGCGGTTTCGGCCCGGCCGAGCAGGTCGATCACGCCACGCTTGGTCTCGAGATCGTCGAACAGCAGGCGAACGCGCTCGAGATCCTCCAGCGCATGCAAATCTTCGAGCAGATTGGCGTGGCCGCGAACGATCAGCTGGCGATCCTCGTTTTCGCCGCCCGACCAGCTGGCGATACCGGCCGAGATCACCTTGTGCGTCAGCTGATCGAGCTCGGTCCGCGCCTCTCCGAGCGCGGTCTCGAGCTCCAGCCGGGCCTCGGCCAGGGTCCGGCCACGGATACGTGCATTGAGGAAGTTGCCGGCTTCAGTCAGCGCCGAGGATGGAACCCCCGGCGGGAGCGTCAGCACGCGGTTTTCGACCTGCCCGTCCTCGCCGACCAGGATCACCAATGCCTTTTCCGGTTCCAAGCGGACGAATTCGATATGTTTCAGCCGCGCATTGGATTTCGGCGTCAGCACGACGGCGGCTGCGCGGGTCAGGCCGGAGAGCCGCGTCAATGCCTCCTCGAGCGCAGCCTCCACCGATTGCGCGTGGCCGACGGAGGTCAACTGGCTCTGGATCGCCTGCCGTTCACTATCATTGAGGTCGCCGACCTGCATCAGGGCATCGACGAAGAAGCGCAGGCCGAGTTCCGTCGGCAACCGGCCGGCGGAGGTGTGCGGGGCGTAGATCAGGCCGAGCTGTTCCAGGTCGGCCATGACGTTACGAACCGAAGCGGGCGACAGCGGCATGGCGATCAGGCGCGAAATATTGCGCGAGCCCACCGGCTCTCCGGTCGCGAGATAGCTTTCGACGATTTGACGAAAGATGTCGCGGGAACGCTCGTTGAGCTGGGCGAGGCCCGCGCGCGGCGCGATCAGATGGATCGGATCGTGATGGGCCACAGACGGTAACTCCTCTCAGATACAGGTAATTTGTCTATCCCTGGGGCTTCTGACAAGCGTGGCGTTCGCGGATTGAAAATCGGGGGTGGACAAGGCCTCGATCTTCCCCCTTGCCGCCCACCCTCACCCCACCTACAAGCACCGCCAACAGCCCTTTTCCGAGAGTTTTGGAGGATTTCCCATGCGGCCAAGCCGCCGTGCGCCCGACGAATTGCGCCCCGTAACGCTGGAGCGCGGCGTGGTCAAATATGCGGAAGGCTCGTGCCTGGTGAAATTCGGCGACACCCACGTGCTGGTCACCGCCACGCTGGAAGACCGCCTGCCGCCATGGCTGAAGGGCCAAGGCCGTGGCTGGGTTACCGCCGAATACGGCATGCTGCCGCGCGCGACCTCGGAACGCACCCGCCGCGAGGCCTCCGCCGGAAAGCAGAGCGGCCGCACCGTCGAAATTCAGCGCCTGATCGGCCGCTCGCTTCGCACCATCATCAATCTCGAAGCGCTCGGTGAGCGCCAGATCACGGTCGATTGCGACGTGCTGCAGGCCGACGGCGGCACCCGCACGGCCTCGATCACCGGCGCCTGGGTCGCCCTCGCCGATTGCATCACCTGGATGAAGGCGCGCAACATGGTCAAAGCCAATGTGTTGCGCGACAACGTCGCCGCGATCTCCTGCGGCATCTACAAGGGCACGCCCGTGCTCGACCTCGACTATGCCGAGGACTCCGAAGCCGATACCGACGCCAATTTCGTCATGACGGGCGATGGCCGCATCATCGAAGTCCAGGGCACCGCGGAACGCGAGCCGTTCACGGAAGCCGAGTTCCTGGCGCTGATGGCGCTGGCGCGCAAGGGCGTCGCGCGTCTCGTGGACTTGCAGAAACTGGCGGTAGCGTAGTCAATAGGCCGATGCATCGCCGAATCACCGGAAAGCTCGTCATCGCGACCCATAATCCCGGCAAGCTCGCCGAGATAAAGGAGCTGCTCGCGCCTTACGGCATCGACGCGGTGTCAGCCGGCGAATTAGGCCTTCCCGAGCCGGAAGAGACCGGGAACGATTTCCGCAGCAATGCCGCGATCAAGGCCATCGCGGCAGCGCAGGCGACGAAGCTGCCGTCTTTCGCCGATGATTCCGGCATCGTGGTCGACGCGCTCGACGGCGCGCCCGGCATCTACTCGGCGCGCTGGGCCGGGCCGAACAAGGATTTTGCCGCGGCGATGGCACGGATCGAGCGGCTGTTGCAGGAGCGCGGCGCGATCACGCCCGCCAAACGCAAGGCGCATTTCGTTTCCGCGCTCTGCGTTGCATGGCCCGACGATCATCTCGCAGAGGTCGAGGCGCGCGTCGACGGCACGCTGGTGTGGCCGCCGCGCGGCACCGCCGGCTTCGGCTACGACCCGATGTTTTTGCCCGACGGCCACAGCCGCACTTTCGGCGAGATGGAGAGCATCGAGAAGCACGGCCTGCCGCCGCTCGGTCTCGGCCTGTCGCACCGTGCCCGCGCCTTCGTGAAACTGGCGGAGATCTGCCTTGAGCCGCGCTAAGGAAGCCTTCGGCGTCTACGTGCACTGGCCGTTCTGCCTGTCGAAGTGCCCCTATTGCGACTTCAACAGCCACGTTCGCCACGCCGCGATCGACGAGGCGCGTTTTGCGTCAGCATTCGCACGTGAGATCGAAACGACCGCGCAACGTTCGCCCGGCCGCGAAGTCACCTCGATCTTTCTCGGCGGCGGCACGCCCTCGCTCATGCAGCCTGCAACCGTCGGCGCTGTGCTCGACGCCATCGGCAAGCACTGGACCGTGGCGAAAGACGTCGAAGTCACGCTGGAGGCAAACCCGACCAGCGTCGAGGCTACGCGCTTCGCCGGCTATCGCGCCGCCGGCGTCAATCGCGTCTCGCTCGGCGTGCAGGCGCTCGACGATGCCTCGCTGAAGGCGCTCGGCCGCATGCACAGCGCACGCGAGGCCCTCGACGCGGTTGCCATCGCGCGCCGCTCGTTCGATCGTTATTCGTTCGACCTGATCTACGCCCGTCCCGACCAGACGCCGGCGATGTGGGCCGATGAATTGCGTCTCGCGATCGACGAGGCGGCCGAGCATCTGTCGCTCTATCAATTGACGATCGAAGAAGGCACGCCGTTCTTCGGCCTGCATCAAGCCGGCAAGCTGAAGACGCCGGATGAAGCGGTCGCACGCGCGCTCTACGACGTCACGCAGGAGACCTGCGACAAGCTCGGCCTGCCCGCGTACGAGATTTCAAATCACGCGCGGCGCGGCGCCGAGTGCCGGCACAATCTGGTCTACTGGCGCGGCGAGGAATATGCCGGCATCGGCCCCGGCGCCCATGGCCGGCTCGATATCGATGGTATCAGGCACGCAACCGCCACCGAGAAGCGTCCCGAAGCCTGGCTGATGCGGGTCGAGACCAACGGCCATGGCAACGTCACCGACGACCTCCTCAACAGCGAAGAGCGCGCCGACGAATTTTTGCTGATGGGACTTCGCCTCGCCGAGGGCATCGACCCCGAGCGCTACCGCGCACTGTCAGGCCGCTCGCTCGATCCCAAGCGCATCACGCTGCTGCGCGAAGAAGGCGCGATCACGGTGGATGCAACGGGTCGGCTGCGCGTGACCAGCAGCGGTTTTCCGGTGCTGGACGCAGTGGTCGCGGATCTCGCGGCGTAGCGAGCTGTCGTAGGGTGGGCAAAGCGAAGCGTGCCCACCATTTTTACCACATGTGCAGAAAGATGGTGGGCACGGCGCGCAAAGCGCGCCTTTGCCCACCCTACGGCACCGTCGTCTTGAGCTACGCTCCAAAACTTTTCGGCGAGCCCGCCACCGCAACGCCGCCGCCCGTCGTGACCTTCATCACCGCCAAGCCCCGCTCGTTCGTCCCGTCGGCGCGGAAGCGGAACAGGCCGTCGATGCCGGCAAAGCCGGAGGGATTGGTGAGCACGTCCGACGAAAAGCGCGTCGTGCCCTGCGTACGCGCCAGCGCGGCGACCAGTGCGACGGCGTCATAGGCGAGCGTTGCGGTGCGCACGGGCTCGGCGCCGTATTTGGTGCGATAGCGGCCGGAGAAGGCGCGGAAGCCGGCCGGGTCTGGCGCGGCGTAAAGGCCGCCCTGCAAGCTTGAGCTGGCATAGACGCGTGGACTGTCCCACAGGCCGGTGCCGAGCAGCTGGATATTGCGCAGATTAGCACCCGCCGAGCTCATCGCATCGGCGACCGAGACGACGGCGTCGCCATCATCGGCGATGAACAGCGCATCGGCGCTGCCGAGCTGCTGCGCCACGGTCCGGGCCGGCGTGGCGCGATCGGCGCCGTATTTCTCGAACGCGACGATGCGCCCGCCGCGGCGCGGCACCGCCGCCTTCACCGCGGCCTCGACCACATTGCCATAGGCATTGTCAGGCACGAGCACGGCGACGGAGCGCTTTCCGATGCTGGCGGAATATTCGACGATGCGGTTGACGTCGGACTCCGGCAGGAAGCTCAGCAGATAGACACCGCGGCCGGCGATGCTGGAATCGGTCGAGAACGCCATCACCGAGATGCCGCGCGTGCGCGCGATCTGCGCCACCGCGGGCACCGACTGCGCGAACAGCGGCCCCAGGATGATCTCGGCGCCCTCGTCGACCGCCTGCTGCGCACTCGCCTGCGCGCCCTGCGGGCTGCCATTGTCGTCCTTGATCAGGAGCTGGATGTTGGGATTCTGGAACTCGGCCAGCGCCATCTCGGCGGCGTTGCGCATCGACTGCGCGGCAAGGCCGGCATTGCCGGATGCCGAGAGCGGCAGGATCACGGCAACCTTCACCCCGCCGGTGCCGGCGGTGGTCGCCTGTTGCGGCGGGCCGGCCGGCTGGGCCGGAGGCGGGGAGGAACTGCTGAACGGATTGGAGAACTGGCTCAGGCTCTGCTGCACGCCGGCGCAGGCCGACAGCAGCGGCGTACCGAGCAACAGGCCCAGCGCGCTTCGCCGGGTTGCCCCCGATATCAGGGGCCCCTGAACGGGAGACTCCTCCGAAAAGGAAGATCTGGGATCACGTGGGCCCGTCATGACAGTTTCTCTTCTGACCGACCGTCGCCAGCCGCTCACGATATTCTTTCCACGACACCAGCCATGGATTCAGGCATATTGTCGGCAAATAGTTAACTCAAACAAAAGGATAATGCCCGCTTAACGCGGCTTCCTCTCAAGTTCTGGCTAGCTGTCCGCCGTCCGTCACCCAGCATCAAGGCGGCGTTTCCGCCGCGAATATGGCGCTGACGCTTCATTCCCTTGGGAATGTGATGCCGAATGGATCACATTCCAGTCCTTCCTCGCCCCTTGCCTCGCCCTTGCCCAGGCACGATCTTTTTCCGGGGACCGGTTCCCAGCCCCGGGGATCATGCCTAAGTTCGTCTGATTATGCGCGCAAAGCCGTCCCCGATAAATACACCTGAGACGATGGAGCCCGCCTCGCGCGGTTTCTCCATCGACGCCCATCGGCTTGCTGCGCCGAAGGCCGCGCCGGGCCTGCACCTGGTCGCGACCCCCATCGGCAATCTCGGTGACATCACGCTGCGGGCGCTGCAGACCCTCGCCGGGGTCGATATCATCGCCTGCGAGGACACCCGGATCACGCGGCGCCTGACCGAGCGCTACGACATCTCCGCGCAGCTCAAGCAATATCACGAGCACAACGCGGAAGCGGCCCGCCCAAAGATCCTGGAGCGGCTTTCGCAGGGCGGCTCGATCGCGCTGGTGTCGGACGCCGGCACGCCGCTGATCTCGGACCCCGGCTACAAGCTGGTGCGCGAGGTCTGCGCCGCCGGCCACGCCGTCTACGCGCTGCCCGGCCCGTCCTCGGTGCTGGCGGCGCTGTCGGTCGCAGCGCTGCCGACCGACCGCTTTTTCTTCGAGGGCTTTCTGCCGGCGAAATCGGCCGCGCGGCGGTCGCGCCTGACCGAGCTGGCGCGCATCGATGCGACACTGGTGATGTTCGATTCCGGCAACCGCGTACAGGACACGCTCGCCGAGCTGGCCGAGATCATGGGGACCCGCGAAGCCGCGATCTGCCGCGAGCTGACGAAACTGCACGAGCAGATTTCGCGCGCGACGCTGCGTGAGCTCGCGCGCGATGCCGACACGCTGGAGACGCGCGGCGAATTCGTGCTGGTGATCGCTCCGCCTGCGGCGGATGCCGAGATGCTGACATCGGATGCGCTCGACGACGTTCTGCGCGAGCAGCTCGCCGCCAACAGCGTCAAGGATGCGGTGGCGCATGCGGCCGCGCTCTCGGGCCGGCCGCGCCGCGAGGTCTATGCCCGCGCGCTCGAGCTTGCCAAAGATCTGCGGGGCGGCGATGGCGAAGACTAACGTCCCGGCGGAACCGAAAATCGCCTCGCCCGAGCGCGTCGCCGCGTTTCGCACCGGCGTCTCTGCGGAAAGCCGCGCCGCGGCCTATCTCATGGCCAAGGGCTACCGTATCCTCGCCAAGCGCTTCCGCACGCCGCATGGCGAGATCGACATCGTGGCGCGCCGCCGCAATTTGATCGCCTTCGTCGAGGTCAAGGCGCGCGCGACGCTGTACGACGCCGCCTTCGCGGTGACACCGCGCCAGCAGCAGCGCATCATCGATGCCGCCCAAGGCTGGCTCGTCGCGCATCCCGAGCATGCGGAATTTGAAATGCGATTCGATGCCATGCTGATTGCGCCGCGGTCACTTCCACGCCATGTGTTGGCGGCATTCGACGCCTCGACCTGAAAGGCAGACCATGAAACTGAACGTCGCCGTCCAGATGGACCCCATCGCCCGCATCAACATCAAGGGCGATTCCACCTTTGCGCTGCTCCTGGAGGCGCAGAAGCGCGGCCATGGCCTGTCCTATTACACGCCCGACAAGCTCTCGATGGTCGGCGAGGAGATCGTCGCTCCCGTTCAGCTGCTCACCGTGCGTGACGAGCCGGGCAACCATTTCACCCTGGGCGAACCCAGGCGCGAGGCGCTCAACGGCTTCGACGTGGTGCTGCTGCGCCAGGATCCGCCGTTCGATCTCGCCTATATCACCTCGACGCACCTTCTCGAACGCATCCATCCGAAGACACTCGTCGTCAACGATCCCGCCTCCGTGCGCAACGCGCCGGAAAAGCTGTTCGTGATGAACTTTCCGCAGCTGATGCCGCCGACGCTGATCTCGCGCGACCTCGACGAGATCAACGCTTTCCGCGACAAGCATGGCGCCGTCGTGATGAAGCCCTTGCACGGCCATGGCGGCGCGGCGGTGTTCCGCGTGATGCCGCAGGACATGAATTTCGGCTCGCTGTTCGACATGTTCTCGGTGACGTTCAAGGAAGCCTGGGTGATCCAGCAGTTCATTCCCGAGGTGAAGCACGGCGACAAGCGCATCATCCTGATCAACGGCGAGTTCGCCGGCGCGGTGAATCGCGTCCCGGCCGCCGACGACCTCCGCTCCAACATGGTGCGCGGCGGCGCCGCGCAGGAGACCGAGCTCACGCCGCGCGAGCGCGAGATCTGCGCCACCGTCGGTCCGGCGTTGCGCGAGCGCGGGCTGTTGTTCGTCGGCATCGACGTCATCAACGGCAATCTGACCGAGATCAACGTAACCTCGCCGACCGGCATCCGCGCCATCGCGCGGCTCGGCGGACCGGACGTTGCCGCAAAGCTCTGGGACGTGATCGAGCGGAAGCGGACGAAGTAGGCATTGGCCCGTAGCCCGGATGGAGCGCAGCGAAATCCGGGATGCCACACCATCTTCAGCGGCCCCGGATTGCGCTTCGCTCCATCCGGGCTACGTAATGCATGCGCGGCATCACCTCACCCATCACTAACGACCCATTCACCATGACGCGGCGCGCATCATTCGAACGCAGCGGCAGCACTGCGTGAAACTACGGGGCCAGTGGCCGACCGGCTAACGCGACGTTCACCATCTGCCGAAAGACCACAGCGCGGCCGTCGATCACGTTCGGCCTCGCAACACCGCTTATACTTTTACTGCCTACTCATCGACACGGGGAACCCGCCAGGTGCGGTTCGAGTGCCCCGCGTAAGAGTAGAAGCGTATGAACACCGCACGCATTGTCGTTCTCGTCATCGCACTGGGCGCCGGCGGCGTCGCTGCGTATCTGGCGAGCGGCTATGACAACAAGCCCGCGCCCGTTCTCCCCGTCGCCGAGAAGCTGCCGACGGTCGAGGTCCTGGTCGCCAAGAACGACATCCAGCTCGGCCAAGCCGTGAAGCCCGAGGACCTGCAATGGCAGGTCTGGCCGGCGGCGACCGCGAGCAGCGCCTTCATCCGCCGCGACAACAGGCCCGAGGCGCAGACCCAGATCGCAGGCTCGATCGCACGCGTGCCGTTGATGCAGGGCGAGCCGATCCGCGAGCAGAAGCTGGTCAAGGCCGACGGCTCCGGCTTCATGGCCGCGATCCTGCCGTCGGGCATGCGCGCCGTCTCCACCGAGATTTCAGCCGAGACTGCCGCCGGCGGCTTCATCCTGCCGAATGACCGCGTCGACATCATGCTGACCCGCCGCCTGAAGAATCCTGACGGGGCCGGCGGTAACGACCTCATCCTGTCCGAAGCGATCCTGACCAATATTCGCGTGCTCGCGATCGACCAGGCGCCGAAGGAAAAAGACGGCCAGAACGCCGTCGTCGGCAGGACCGTCACGCTAGAGCTCAAACCCGACCAGGTCGCCACGCTATCGGCAGCGCGCCAGGGCGGCACGCTGACACTCGCGCTGCGCAGCATCGTCGATGCCAACTCGATCGACAGCGCGCCCGAGGACCAGGCGAGCAAGCGGTCCGGCGGGGTCAACGTGATCCGCTACGGCGTACAGGCGCGGCAACTGACGTCACAGAAGTGATGGGGATATGATGAACTTTGGGGATGATCGGACGAGCATGCGCATTCGGGGGAATCGCGCACGCTCGTTCTGGACGGGGACGATGCTGATCCTGGGGCTCCTCGCAGCCCCCGATGTCGCCAGCGCCGCAGATGCACCGGTCGGCGACCAGGCACCGATGCAGGCAACGGATCTCGATCTGTCGCCGGTCGGGACGATCGTGCCGGCGAAGACGCGCTTCCTGTCGCTCGGCGTCGGCAAGTCCGCCGTCATCGATCTGCCGCGCGACGTCAAGGACGTGCTGGTCGCCGATCCCAAGATCGCCAATGCCGTGATCCGCTCGGCCCAACGCGCCTATATCATCGGCGGACAGGTCGGCCAGACCAACGTCGTGTTCTTCGCCGCCGACGGCCAGCAGGTGGCCGCCTACGACATCGCGGTGAAGCGCGATCTCAACGGCATGCGCACGGCACTGCGTCAGGCGCTGCCGGGCGTGCAGATCGAAGGCGTCGGCGACAGCGTGATGCTGACCGGCTCGGTGTCGAGCCCGGTCGAGGCCCAGCAGGCCGGCGACGTCGCCGCGAAACTGGTCGGCGGCTCCGACAAGGTGGTCAACAACATCGTCGTGCGCGGCCGCGACCAGGTGATGCTCAAGGTCGTGGTCGGCGAAGTGCGCCGCGATATCGTCAAGCAGTTGGGCGTCGATCTCAGCGCCAGCCTGAACGCCGGCACCGCGGTGGTGAACTTCAACAATTCCAACCCGTTCTCGGTCAGCGGCGGACCGATCGTCAGCAACAACGGATTAGGTGTCGCCGGCCTCACCAAGGGGTTCGCGACCGTCAGCGCCACGATGCGCGCGATGGAAAGTGCCGGTGTCATGCGCACGCTCGCCGAGCCGAGCCTGACCGCGATCTCCGGCGAATCCGCCACCTTCATCGCCGGCGGCGAATTCCCCATTCCGTCGGGCTACGCCTGCGATCCCGTCACCCACGTTTGCACCACCCAGATCACCTACAAGAAGTTCGGCATCTCCCTGAACTTTACCCCGGTCGTGCTGAGCGAGGGCCGGATCAGCCTGCGGGTGATGACCGAGGTGTCCGAGCTGTCGAACCAGAGCGCCATCACGGTTACCCAGGCGCTGTCCTCGACCTCGACCAACTCGATCACCATCCCCTCGATCCAGACCCGCCGCGCCGAAACAACGCTGGAAATTCCCTCGGGCGGTTCGATGGCGATGGCCGGCCTGATCCAGCAGCAGACCAAACAGGCGATCAACGGCCTGCCCGGCGTCGACCAGGTGCCGATCATCGGCGCGCTGTTCCGCAGCCAGGACTTCGTCAACAACGAGACCGAGCTGATGGTGATCGTGACCCCCTATGTGGTGCGCGCGGTGGCTCAGAAGGAACTGTCCCGGCCCGACGACGGCTTCGCGCCGGCGTCTGACGCACAGACAGCGCTGCTCGGCCGCATGAACCGCCTCTATGGCATCGCTCGCCGCGTCGATCCGATCCCGGGCACGCCGGGTGATTTCGGCTTCATCATCGACTGATGACGAACGGACGGCTTGGGGAACGGGGCAAGAGACGGGGCAAGAGGGGATAAAGCGATGACGAAGACCATGGCCGAGCGACGTCACAAGTTGAGCGTCGCGCTGACGCTGACGGGGCTCTCCGTCATGCTGGGCGCCTGCAACACCACCGGCGAGATCGTCACCCAGACGGTGCCGACCGACTATCGCCAGCGTCACCCGATCGCGGTCGAGGAAGCCAAGAAGTCGATCGTGATCTTCGTCGGCAAGGCTCGCGGCGGCCTCTCGGCCGCGCAGCATGCGGACGTCGCCGGCATTGCCCGGGACTGGGTGCGCGAAGGCACCGGCTCGGTCGTCGTCGACGTCCCCGTCCACGCCGCGAATTCGCGCGCGGCGGCAGCGACCTATCACGAGATCCGTTCCGTGCTCGCATCCGGCGGCGTGCCCGCGCGTGCCATCGTCCAGCATCCCTATCGGCCCGAGGATCCCGGACTGCTGCCCACCATCCGCCTGAGCTATTCCCGGATCGCCGCGGTCGCCGGCCCCTGCGGGCTGTGGCCGGAAGATATCGGCCCCTCCATCCTCGACCCCGGCTACAACGAGAACCGGCCCTATTTCAATCTGGGCTGCGCCAACCAGCGCAACCTCGCGGCAATGATCGACAATCCGGCCGACCTCGAGCAGCCGCGGTCCGAGACGCCCGCCTATAACGCACGGCGTGACATGGCCTTCGAGCGCTATCGCAAGGGGACGCCGATCGCGACCATGAATCCAGACGCCGACAAGGCCAAACTCAGCGACACAGGCAGATGACACGCGTCCACGACGAAGAAGCGGACGATCCGCAGCACCCCGAGGAACACATTGCGCCGGTTCCTCGCATCTCCGTGCAGGCCTTTTGCGAGACCGAGCAGACGCTCGCCGCGGTGACCGCGGCCGGGCAGGATCGCCGTCTCGCCAAGGCGCATCTCACCGCCAAGGACGGTGGCCTCGCTGCGGCCATCGAAGTCTATGAAACGATGCCGACGCCGAACGTCATCGTGATCGAATCCGACGGCACGCGCGACATCCTCGAGGGCCTCGACGATCTCGCCGGCGTCTGCGATCCCGGCACCCGTGTGGTCGTGATCGGCAATCCCAGCGACACCGCGCCCTATCGCGAGCTGGTCCGCCGCGGCGTCAACGACTATGTGGTGGGACCGGTCGAAACGCTCGACGTCGTCCGCTCGATCTGCAGCCTGTTCTCGGCATCCGAAACCATCATCACTGGCCGCGTCATCGCGGTGGTCGGCGCCAAGGGCGGTGTCGGCGCCTCCACTGTCGCGCACAATGTGGCATGGACCATCGCCCGCGACCTCGCGCTCGATTCCGTCGTGATCGATCTCGACCTCGCCTTCGGCACCGCGGGTCTCGACTACAACCAGGACCCGGCGCAGGGCATCGCCAATGCGGTGCTGTCGCAGGATCGGCCGGACACGGCCCTGATGGAGCGCCTGCTCTCCAAATGCACCGAGCGTCTCAGCCTCCTTGCTGCGCCCGCCACCCTTGACCGCGTCTACGATTTCGGCGCGGAGGCCTTCGACGCGGTGTTCGACACGCTGCGCATGACCACGCCCTGCATCGTGCTCGACGTTCCCCACCAATGGTCGGGCTGGACGCGGCGTGCGCTGGTCAACGCGGACGACATCGTGATCGTGGCCGAGCCCGATCTTGCGAACCTGCGCAACACCAAGAACATGCTGAACGTGTTGAAGGCGGCGCGGCCGAACGACCGGCCACCGCTCTACTGCATTAACCAGGTCGGCATGCCCAAGCGGGCGGAGATCGAGGTCAAGGCATTCGCCAAGACCATGGAGAGCCAGCCGATCGCGGTGATCCCGTTCGATTCGAAGCTGTTCTCGACCGCGGCCAACAACGGCCAGATGATCGCGGAGGTCTCCAAGAGCCACCGCACCACCGAGCTGTTCCAGAACATGGCGAACCGCCTCGCCGGGCGCGGCGAGGTGAAGAAGCCGAAGCGTTCGCTGCTCGGGCCGCTGCTGAAGAGGCTGAAGGGCAGGTCGGGGCGCGGGTCAGCCCCGCATCGCAAGGCGTCCTGACCAAGGATCCTGATCGAGGCGTTCTGACCAAGACATCCTGACACGCGCGCGGGCGGGTTACTTCTCGGCCCGCTGCTGCTTCTTCACCAGCAACTGCCGCAGCGCCGTGACCTTTGCCGCCGCTTGATCCGGCGGCAGGTCCGCCTTCACCATGGTTTCGGCCTCGGCCTGCTTTCCTTGCAGTCCCAGCACGAGCGCGAGATTGGCGCGCACGCGGGAATCGGTGGGATTGCGCTCGTGCGCCCGGCGCATCGTTTCCTCTGCCCGCGGCAGATTGTTCTGCAGCATGTACGACAGTCCGAGATTGGACAGCACCGACGGCTCGTCCGGCACGATCCTCAGCGCGGCGGCGTAGTATTGCTGCGCCTCCTCGTTGCGACCGAGCTGATCCAGCGCGGCGCCCTGCGCCGACAGGATATGCCAGTCGGGATCCTCGGGCGAATGCGCGCGGCCGAGGACGTCGAACGCCTGCTGGAAACTGCCGCTGTCGGCAAGCGCGCGGCCATAGCCGGCGAGCAGCGCCTTGTTGGTGGAATGGGCGAGCACGGCCTGCTCCAGCACCGCGAGCGCCTGCGCGCGCTGGCCGGTCTGGCGCAACGCCTTGCCGTATTCGAGTGCGACGTTGGGATCGCCAGGCTTGGCGCGATAGCGCTCGCGCAGCGCATCCATGTCCGGCCTTGCTTCCGGCTTGGCCTCGGCCCTGCCAGCCGTTTCCGACTTTCCGCCGAGCGCGCCGGTGACGTCCTCGATGCCGGTGGTCTGACAGCCGCCGAGGGCCAGGATCAGAAGCGCGGAAAACAGATATCTCGCCGGAGGAGAGGCGACGGACGAACGCTTGGACATACTCTGATCACTCGGCGACTGATCAGAGATGCTTACCGATTAACGCTAAAGTCCCGTTAAGGCGGGCCGCTTCCGATAGCTCAGTCGGTGAATTCAGCGCCGAACTCGCAGCCGATGCGCCAGCGCAGGCGGCACTGGCGGGAATAGTCGGGCGCGAAGATGATGGTGAATTGCGGCGGCACTTCCAGAAATTCCGCGACGACTTTCACGCCGCCATCCGAAATATCCGTGATCGTGCAGTCCCGCGGCAGCGAACCCGCGCCAAAATGAATCTTGGCGAGCCGCGTGCACATCCTTCGTTCGCTTCTCCGGCGATTTGCAAGCATTTGAATTGTTCACCCGTTAGACCACGGCCCATCCCGCAGCCCTAGGAGTAGCGGACATTCGTTGGAATGTGCTGAGCAGAGCAGTTTGCATTCGAGGCGTAGTGTCTTCGTCGTGTTTACGATGGGTTAGGGCCTTGCGGCCCCCCTCGGCACGTTCCCGTATTGTTCTTGCCATGAGGGGTGCGCTCTGCTACCCCGAATTGCGCAAAAGGGCAGGCTGGTTCGGGCATGGTTCAGCGGGTTTCTACCGTCGCCTTTGAGGGGATCGAGGCCCGCGCGGTCGACGTGCAGGTGCAGGTCGCGCCGGGTCTGCCGGCCTTCGCGATCGTCGGTCTCCCGGACAAGGCGGTGTCGGAAGCGCGCGAGCGGGTCCGCTCGGCGCTGATCGCCTCGGGGCTGGCGCTGCCGGCGCGGCGGATCACCGTCAATCTCGCGCCCGCCGATCTGCCCAAGGAGGGCAGCCATTATGACCTGCCGATCGCGCTCGGGCTGATGGGAGCGATCGGCGCGATCCCCCCGGATGCGCTGACCGGCTTCACCGTTCTGGGTGAGCTTGGCCTCGACGGATCGATTGCGCCGGTGGCCGGGGTCCTTCCCGCCGCGATCGGCGCCAATGTGCGCGAGGAGGGGCTGATCTGCCCGGCGGCTTGCGGCTCGGAAGCGGCGTGGGCGAGCCCGGACATCCAGATCATCGCCGCAAGTTCACTGATCCAGATCGCCAACCATTTCAAGGGAACGCAGGTGCTGTCGCGGCCGGTGCCGAAGGTGCATGAAGCAGCAAGCTCGCCGCTCGACCTGCGCGACATCAAGGGCCAGGAGAGCGCCAAGCGGGCGCTGGAGATCGCGGCCGCCGGCGGCCATCACCTGCTGAGAAGAGGCTACATTTACTGAAGGACAACTTGAATCGACTAATATCTAATCATGAACAAGGCATTTTCCTACATCCGTTTTTCGTCTCCCGAGCAGGCACGGGGAGACAGCTTCGAACGTCAGAGCGTGATGGCGCAGGAGTGGGCCGAAAAAGAAGGCTATGTAATAGCGAAGACCTGGAAAGACCTCGGTGTCAGCAGTTACCGCGGCGCCAACGTCAAGCGCGGTCAATTCGCGGAGTTCCTTCGCGATGTCGCTGCTGACCAGTTGCCGAAGGGATCAGTCCTGATCCTGGAGAGCCTGGACCGCATGTCGCGTCAGGAGCCCGAAGATGCCCTGATGGTCTTTCTGGCCATCATCAAGAAGGGCATCGGAATCCTGACGCTGTCGGACCGGAAGCTCTATACCAAGGCGACCATGAAGCAGGACCGGTCGATGCTGTTGATCACCCTCATGGTGATGACCCGGGCCAACGAAGAGTCCGCTCTGAAGGGCCAGCGGGTGGCGGCGGTGTGGGCGCGGAAACGCCTAGCTGCGCGCGAAAAGTCCGTCCCCCTAACGGACCGGATTCCCGGATGGCTCATCTGCGAGCGAGACGCGACCGGCCGGCGGACGTTCACGCCGGATGACAAGAAGGCCGCGGCCGTCCGTCAGATATTCGAGCAAACGGAGCAAGGATTAGGGCGCAGGGCAATCGTCAAGAATCTGAATCGTGGTGACGTGCCTTCCTTTCTCTCTCAGTCCGGCTGGCAGCCGTCGTCCGTGATCAAGATCATCCGGAGCCGCACGACGGTCGGCGAATACCAGCCGCATCGCCGGGACGAAGACGGAAACCGAATCCCGGACGGCGACCCCATCAAGGGCTACTATCCGGCAGTGATCGACGAAGCCCTCTGGAATCGGGCCAATGCCGCCGTGGCTGTCCGCTGCAAGAACGCAGGTGGCCGGCCAAGCGCCGAGGCGGCAAACCTCCTCCGCGGTCTCGCGCACTGTAGCTGCGGCAAAAGGATGCTGTTTCTGAACAAGGGCCCCCCGCCCAAGGGCGGCCGGTACTACGTCTGCTCGGCCGCGGTGCGCGAACACGAGTGCGACAACAAGCGGCTGTGGAATGCGAAGGAGGTCGAGAGGCACCTCCTCCACCAGATCGATCCTAGGCGCGTGTCCGAGGCGTTCGAACCCTCGGATAAGCGGACCGGACCGTCTCCCCTGGAGCGGTGCGACATGCAGATTGCCGAACTGACCGCAAGGAAGCAAAGGACATTCGATCTCCTTGTCGACAACGAGGACAGCGTTTTGGCTCCCGAACTCAAAAAACGGGCGGAAAGCCTGCTCGAGCAGATCCAAGACAAGCAGAGGGCGCGCGAGATCATCGCGAAAGCCGAGCGGGACCGGCCGAGTCTTGCGGGCACCCGAGCAGCCATCAGCTCTGTAGGCGCTTTGGTCGCGAAGCTGGCCAGTGCGCCCGAAAAGGAAAGGACGGCGCTTCGGGTCGCCTTCATCCAGCAGATGAGGGCCGCGTTCTATGAGGTCGTGTTTCACCCACACGCCATGGTGGGTCTGATCGAGCTACCGGAGAAGCCCAGGCGCCGAAAAGGGTTGTTGCCGTCGAGATTCGTCGAAGTTCGCGTGATCGATAAGGTCGAACGCTTCTTCCTGTACCACCGGTTCTTCGGAGACGATCCGGAGGAGCTGGCCGATCTCGGTGGCGGCAAGGGGATTGTCAGTCCGCGCTTTGCGTGAGCGCGGGGCAAATACGGCCCGATGTCGCCCGCGACGCCAGGCCGAGGCACGCGCCGTCAATTCTGAAGGGCGGTTTGCGCGGGAAGTCGGCCGCGATTACGTGCAAAAGCGTGTCCACCGCTCCGTCGTGACGCTGCAGCAGGCCAAACCTGCAGCTGGCGGTCGCACAAGACCGTCAAGCAAAGCGAGAACGAACTCTCATGATGTCCTTCAAGGAATTCATGGCCCGCCGCAGACGACCGCAGGTCCTGGTGATCTACGAATACGGGGACCTGCAAGCCGCGGCGAACGCGAGCTATCTGATCGAAGGCGGCAAGACTTGGGATATCGACAAGAAGTGGAGCGTCCGGCAGGATCGCACCCACCACGATCCAACGACGACGCACACGCACATCAGGTTCAAGGGCAATGACTATGCCGTGCTGCATAGGGATGGGACGCCCAGTCACAACATGCCGGCAGACGGCGTGCCGAACTGGGTCATGGACCGGATCAGGAAGATGGGCCTGATCGAAAGCACGTTGATCCTCGAGGCCTCCGGCGACGGGGCAGCCGTTCCCGCGTGGGTGATCGACAGGGCCGAACTCCGGGCGTTCATCAACGACATGATCGGCAATCTGAGCCGGCGGAAATAGCCCTGTCCGGCGCCCTCGAACTCGTCGACCCTCTCCAACCTCGCGATTTCCCTCTTCGAGCCCCAGCGGGGCTCTCTCGAAGGCCGGACGGCCTTGCGAAATTTGGCCGTACCTGTGCGCCGGCCTTTCTTCTCGGTGACCTTGAAAGGCTGGCAGTCGTTCGAGCCAGCCGAGGTCGGTTCCGTCGACTGGAAAACCATCCTGAGCACCGTGCTTGCGATACCGCTCCTTCTTTACACACTTACCGAAAGATTCTGCTTGACGTTCGTTAGAGGTTACCTAAAGACGGGCGCACTTCCCTTACAGGATTACTGAATCAGGAGATTACCCATGCTTTCGCCCAACTTCACCACCCGCGTGCTGGACTTCTTCGCCCGGGACGACGTCCGCAATGCCATGACTGCCTCGATCGGCGCCGGTGTGCCCCCTCACGCTGGCACGACGCCGTTCGTCAACGCCGAGTTCCCGGACATGACCGATGCCGAGAAGACCACCATGGGCAAGCTGCAGCGGCAGGTGCTCGAAGGCATCGGCTACGCCCACGACCAGTACGACGTCCCTATCAAGGTCAACGAGTGCCAGTTCACCCGCGGCTCGACGTACGTCCAGCGGCTCGGCATGGCCGCCTGACGCAGCTTCATTTTCCCTGCAGCCTGAGGAGTCCCGAGAACATGTTGACTGCCACGCCCCCCACCCCCACCGCCGACATCGTCCGTCTCATCGACAGCATCCAGTCGGACCTCGAACGCCTCCGCGGACTTGTCCAGCCGCAGACCCTGGAATTCGACCCGAAGGACCCTCGCAACAAGACCGCCGATGGCAAGCTGACGCCGCGCGGCGTCGAGATCTGCTACCGGCTATTCGACGCCGGCAAGACCCGCTACGCCGTGGCCGAGGCCATGGCTATCGCCTTCGGGGCGGCCTCGCACCGTCACGAGACCTGGAAGAAGGCAGGCGGCACCGCCCGCGAGAAGGTCGCTCTTCAAGCCATCTGACTTCGACACCGACGCAATCCATCGGAACCGCTGACGACCGTCGAAGTTGCCAGACTCGTTGATCAAGGTAGGTAGACGGCCCACCGCCGGCCCCAACCCGCCGGTGGGTTTTTGTGAGTTGCGTAGTGGCAAAGCGTACAAAGGCGCCTCGGGCGAAACAGCCCGAGGTCCCTACCATGCCGGGCTTCATTGGGCCCCAACTAGCGACCCTGAAGCTGAAGGCGCCTTCGGGATCCCAATGGATTCACGAAATCAAATACGACGGCTATCGCATCCAGCTGCGGATCGACGGCGACGATCGCCGAGCCTACACGCGCAACGGCCACAACTGGATCAACAGATTCTCAAGAATAGCTGGGGCCTTCGATATCGAAGGGCAGGCCATCGTCGACGGCGAGGTTGTCGTCATTCATGAGGGACGCACGAACTTCTCCGAGCTGCAGGCAGACCTCGGCAGGGGCGATCAGGACCGTCTGATCTACTTCGCATTCGACCTGCTGTGGCTCGGCGGTAAAGACCTACGCAGGGAGCCGCAGATTGAGCGGAAGAAGCTGCTCAAGGAGCTGCTTGAGGTGCACAAGCTCGAGGACCCCGTCTTCTACAGCGAGCATCACGAAGGGGACGGTCAGGATCTGTTCGCCGCGGCCAGCAGGTTGAACTACGAGGGCATTGTCTCCAAGCGCGTCGATGCGCCCTATCGCTCGGAGCGGGTTGAGGTCTGGCAGAAGATCAAGGTCGTTCAAAAGGGCAAATTCCCCGTGGTCGGCTTCATCAAGGACCCGTCCGGCGTGGCCGCGCTTTATCTGGGCAAGAGGGAAGGCAAGGACCTGGTCTACATGGGGAAAGTCGGCACGGGATGGAGCCGGACGACCTCGGCGCAAATTCGCAAGGCGCTCGATACCGTAGTCAGTCCAAAGCAGAAGCTGACGAAGACCATTCGGAAGCCAAAGGCAACCTGGGTGGAGCCCAAGTTTTATGCCGACATCGAATACCGTGACATCACCTCGGAAGGTCTTCTGCGCGCCAGCTCCTTCAAAGGGCTGAGCAAAGGAACGCGCCGTTCATAGCCGCGTTTTCGTGCGCGTGTGTGGAGTACCAGTCATGGATCCGGAAAGGCGAGTTTCGAAGGCCTTGGCGGAGGCACAGAGCATTCTGGCCAGGTATGTTGAGCCTGGTCCGAGAGATTGCGAGCGGACCATAAATCAGCTGCTGGACGTGCTCGACGACGAAGCCGTCGTGCAGGCGGTCGAGGAATCGAAAATGGAAAAGCCCACCGCAGAACAAATCGCCGAACTCAAGAGGCTCAGCGCGATAGCGCGGGTGCCGGATGAATCGGAGATCGTCACCTCGAAAGAGGAGGCTGAGATCCGGATCCGCGACCTGAAGGACAAGGCACGGATGGAATGATGCCCGACGAGCCGATGAATGGCGTCGAGCCCGAGCGCTGCGAAGATGACATCCAGCCCGAAGAGCTCGGTCCCCGCGGCGTCGCCGAAAAAAAGAACACGCCAAAGGACGTCGGCCCAGGTCATCCCCCATGAATCCGATGGATGCATTCGGTCCCGATATGCCGCGTCGCGTCCATGACTAAGTCAATGACCAGATGTTTGAATGGAATCCTCGGTGGGCGCCGATGTTTCGCGAACTACGGGACGAAATGGGATGAAGGCGTCGTGGCTTGGACGGCCTATTGCTCGACGGATGGGCTCCGATCATGCATGACCACCCAAGCGGCCGCTGACTGGCATTGGGCAGATTAGGGATAGGGCATCCATGTCGCCAGCGAATGCTGCGTCGCTGACGGTGGTTCGATCAGGCCCGCCAACAGCTTCTTTGGGGAACCCCGCGAATCCTTCAAGCGTTGCACCGCCATCAGACTCCCGGAAGGAGAAGCAGATGGTGGCGAAGAAGAAGACCGGTCGTGGTCGGAAACAGGACCGCGCCCGAGTGGCTAAAGGCCAGGACTACGAAGTGCGATACGAATCCAAGAAGACCGGCCGCTCGGCGTCGGCGGTGAAGAAGGCCGTGAAGAAGGTCGGCAACAGCCGCAAGCGTGTCGAGAAGCGTCTCGCCCGCTAGGCAGAGGCGGCCAAGCAAACTCGTCAGACGCGGCTGGAAAAGCGGGTAAACGCGGTCAGCGTCTGCAGCCGCGGCTCGACGTCCCGCAGGTAGATTTCGGTCCGCAGGAACGTGAGCTCGTCATCGAGCGCGGTCTCGCAGACGTCGATGTGCCAGGACTTCGGCCGACCGTCGCTGCCGTCGTTCCATCGGTACCCGCGCTTCTTCAGCGAATCCTTTAGCTCGAACGGCGACTGCTCGGCCCAGATACGGACCGTCTTCCGGCGTGCCCTATCGAGCAGGACCGCGAGCGCCGGCGCGCCGGTCGTCAGGAGCGTGAAGTCGAGGATCTCCAGCAAAGCGTGGCAGTCGTCTACGGCCCTGTGGGCCTGGTGAAAATATCCGGCTCCGTGCAGCAGGTAGCCGAGTTGCGCGCCGGCGAAGCCGTGGTGGCGCCAGTCGATCTGACTCATGCTGCAGCCCCAAGCCTTGTGCTCAAGCACGGGCCAGTAGCGTTCGGCGAATTTTCTGTCGAAGCCGCTGTTGTGGGCGATAACGATGACGGCACCTTCCACGAAGGCGGTCACGGCGGCATCATCGAATCTGTGACCAGCGACCATATCGTTGGTGATGCCGGTCAGCCCGGTGATCTCGGCCGAGATGGACTCTGACGGCTCGTTGAAGGCGGAGAACGTGTCGCGGACGCCGACGATGCGACCATCCGGGGTGTATTCGAACTTGACCATGCCGAGCTCGATGATCTCGTCCATGGCGTGATCGAGGCCGGTCGTCTCGGTGTCGAGCAGGATGCCGGTCCGGGTTTCCCGCCCTGACGCCGGCATTGACGTCGGCCGCGGCACCAGGCGGCGCAGCACGCGGTAGTCCGGTGACCTGGCCAAAGTATCGGCCATCGCGGCCAGATCGGTAGTGTCCTGAAGCATCGATTCCCAATGCAGCGCTGTGTTCGCGGACCGGTGTGACACAGGATGGCTTCACGAGGTACCGGGAAAACAGGGAATTCACGGCGTTTTCAGGTGTGCCGACTTCAATTGAGCCGCGTTGAGGTTGTCACGTCCCAGGAGCGTGTGGCGTGCGGGGGCGACCGGCTTTATTCTGCCTGCGCCGCGGCGTTCGGCGGCTTGTGACCCGCACGGAGTGTGCCCAGCGAGCTCTTCCAAAGGGGGCGGACGAGAGATTAGGAACGCGCGTCAGCCGGCGAAGTTTTGCGGGCCAAGGACAAGGATTCCGCCAATGGCCATTCTGCTTCTCTGCGGCGGTTCGGCTCTACTCTTGGGCGTTGCGGGTGCCATGATCTATTTCACGCGCGGGTCACTCCGATAGTGGCATGAGGGCCGACGGGGCCGCTTTTTTTAAACTAGCTAAATGCGGGAACCAACCAGCTTGCCCCCAATGCCGGAATGGAAGATTCGCTACTTGCCAAATTGCAGATCGCGCGGGAGGACAGTAGCAGGTTGCGCGATGAGGCCCGCGCGCTTCTCTCCGCTTTGAGAGAACAACGCGCACGTCTCCGGCTTGCACGGGCCGACTCGGCATCGGCCCGGGCGGAGTTGATCGCGAAGCGAGCAGATAGGCCCCTGTCATAGGCCCTAGCTGACCTGCCGCGCGCAACGGACCGCTTCAGACGCTTAGCCGTCTTGCCTAATCTCATTCAGCGTACCGCTCTCGCCTTCATCAACACGGAGAGATGCCCTCGCACGATCAAAAAGATGAGACTGTGGACCGGGCGTGCCGTGTCGGAACCAAGCACCGGCAGTCGTCTTGAATCGGAGCCACCTCAACGGAGTTCCGCGTATCATGGCCCCCCGCGCCAATTGGAAAGGCTTTCTGAGGCTCTCGCTCGTCACCTGCCCGGTGGCGCTGTACCCTGCCACCTCCGAGTCCGAGAAGATCAGCTTCAACCAGCTGAACCGGGCGACCGGTCATCGCATCAAGTACCTCAAGGTCGACGCCGACACCGGCGACGAGGTCCCCAACGAGGACATCGTGAAGGGCTACAAGGTCGATACCGACACCTTCATCGAGGTGACGAAGGAGGAGCTCGAGAACGTCGCCCTGGAATCCACCCGGACCATCGAGATCGACGAGTTTGTCGACCGCACCGAGATCGATCCGCGTTACCTGATCCGCCCCTACTACCTGCGTCCGGATGGCAAGGTCGGGCACGACGCATTCGCGGTGATCCGCGAGACCATCCGGGAGATGCACAAGGTGGCTATCGGTCGCGTGGTGCTGACCAACCGCGAGCACATCATCGCGCTGGAGCCGCTCGACAAGGGTCTGATGGGGACGCTGCTGCGCTACCCTTACGAAGTCCGCGATCCGGCCGAATATTTCGACGAGATCCAGGACGTCAAAGTCACAAAGGACATGCTCGATCTCGCCCGACATATTGTCGAGCAGAAGGCCGGTAACTTTGAGCCCGACAAGTTCGAGGACCAGTACGAAACGGCCCTGGTCGAGCTCATCAACCAGAAGCGCGCCGGCAAACCGATCGTGCCGAAGGATCGGCCGAAAGGCGAGAACGTCGTCGATCTGATGGACGCGTTGCGCAAAAGCGTCGGCGGCGCGGCGACGGAGAGCAAGTCTTCGAAGAAGCCGGCCAAGAAGGCGAAGAAGGCTGCGGCCGGCCAGAAGGAAATGCTAATGCCGATCGCGGGCAAGAAGCCGGCGAAGGAAGCAGGGGCAAAGATGCCCGCGGGCAAGCCGCAGCGAAGGTCCGCGTGACCCAAGATTAGGAGAGCGGCATGGATATCAAGGAAGCCTCGGCCATGACGGAAGCCTCCGGGCTGGTGAACGAGCAGGAGCAGGCCGCAGAAGCGCGTCGGCCGCGATCGATTCAAGACGCTGCCGCCGGTTGGGCGGATAGACTCCGGAAGGCTACCGTCGAGGCGCCGCTCCAATCGTTGGCCGTCGCCTTCGTGCTCGGAATGTGGTTTAGCCGCCGTCGGTGACTGAGAGCGGTGCCCGCCGGCTGGTAGTGTCTTCTAACGATCTTTCGAGCGACTGCGCCCCTAAGCAGGGGCAACCCCCGCCGATCCGCCGCGGTTTCGAGCAGATCTCATGCGGGCTCTAGCGGCATCGAGAACAGGAATCGGGTCTCCTCGGGCGATGAGGTCACGGTCAGAGTTCCTGCATGCGCCTTGGCGATTTGGGATGCGATGTAGAGACCCAAACCCAGTCCTTGGCGGCTCGCCCGCGCCTTCCCGCGAAAAAACGGCTCGAACAGCTTATCCATCGTGTCAGGCGGGATAGGCTCTCCTGCATTGGAGACCCAAAGCTCGAACGTGGCGCCGGCCGTAGCTGCATGAACGACGACGGGCTTGTTTGCCGCTCCGTGCGTCAGAGCATTGCCCAGAAGGTTGGACAGGAGCTGGCCGATACGGGTGCGATCGCATGGTACCGGCCGATCCATTGCGAAGTCGGTTTGGATTTCCCGCCCCGCGGAGGCCAGTCGGAGCTCATCGACGACCTGCGTCAGGACCGGTTCGAGCGGCTTGTCGGCATCTGTTTCCAGAGCGATGCCGCCGCCCAGCCGACCGCGCGCGAAGTCGAGCACGTTGTCGATCATCGCAGCCATCCGCATGATCGTGGTCTGCATCATTGCGATGATCTGGTGCTCTTTTTCGCTCTGCGCGGTCCGGTCGAGGATGCGCGCGCCGGCGCTGATGGATGCGAGCGGATTGCGAAGGTCGTGGCCGAGCACGGCGATGAACTGCTCGCGCAACTCGGAACTCTGATGCTCGAGGCGCAGCACTTCCTTGGTCGCCTTCTCGGCGGTGACCGCCAGCTCGCGGGCGGCCAGAAGCTCCTGTTCGTAGCGCCGCCGATCCGTCGCCTTGATCAGCGCAAGACGTATCAGCAGCAGCTTCCCGTCCGGATCGCGGCGCTCGTTCGCGTTCGCGATCATCTGCAGCGGGGTATCGTCCGCAGCGAGCATGTCTATGGCGAATTCGTGGAAGGAGCCCTGCATCCGCAGGAGGGGCATGATGTGCGTCTCATAGTAGATGCGGCCCGGGATCGTGAGGAAATCGCTGAAGCGCTTCCCGATCATCTGCTCCGCGGAATGCCCGCTCCACTCCAGGAAGGTCCGGTTCACCTGTTCGACGCGGCCGTTCGCCTGCACGGTGATGTAGCCGCAGGGTGCATTCTCGATCAGATCCTGGAAGTCGGGAGCGGAGTCGTCCACTAGACAAAGGTCCGCATCGCATCGACGACTTCGTCGGGCGCGCTGAGGTTGGGACAATGGCCGGTCGCCTTCAAAACGATCATCCGGCTTTTTGGAATGCTGCGGTTCACGTAGTCCCCGACCTCCTGGGACGCGATGATGTCCTCGCTACATTGCAGGACCAGGGTCGGAACGCTGACGCCCGGCAGATCCTTGCGGTTGTCGGAGGTGAAGGTCACGCGGGCGAATGCCTTTGCGATCTCGGGATCCGTTCGGCAGAAGCTGTTGGTGAGCTCGGCTCCAAGCTCTGGGCGATCCGGATTGCCCATGATCGCCGGCGCCATCTGCGCGGACCAGCCCATATGGTTGGATTCCAGAAACTGAAGGAGCTCCTCGATCTGCTTTGCGCTGAACCCGCCCACATAGCCTTCGTCGTCGATGTAGCGGGCGGAGGGGCCGATGAGCACCAGCTTGCCGAACATGTCGGGCGCCTTCTGAGCGGCGAGCACCCCGATCATGCTGCTGACCGAATGACCGACGAAGACGGCGTCCTGGAGATCTAGCTCGCGGCCGATTTCCACCACGTCGTCCGCATACCCGCCCAGGCTAGAATACTTGCTCCGGTCGTACGCCGACAGATCGGAGCCGCCGGCGCCCACGTGGTCGAACACCACCGTCTTGAAGTCCTTCTCGAAAGCGGGCGCCACAAACCGCCACATGTTCTGGTCGCAGCCGAAGCCGTGAGCGAACATCATCCCCCTGCTGCCGGCTCCCCGGACGTGGACATTGTTTCGTTCGATCACGCCCGACATCGGTAGCCTCTTCTTTTTTTCAGGAGGTTTTTGTCATCGTAGTCGCGGCCGAGTGGCTCGCCAACAGATCTCTTCCTGGACCGGCTGGGGTACCGGGGGGGCAAGGGGGATGTCTCGGATTTCAACCGAAGCTCGGCCTTTCCTTGCCCATCGTCCTGATGGCCTCGACGATACGGTCCGGATGGTACGGTTTGTGGAGTGTCAGACTATCCGGGACCGGCCTGGCCTCGACCGGGGAAAAGCCGGTCACGTAGATCACGGGGAGCCCCGGGTCGCGCTCTCGGCACCGCTCCGCGATCTGCCAACCGTCGATACGTCCGGGCAGCTTGATGTCGGTGACGAGAACGTCCGGATGTTTCGTTCGGCACAGTGACAGTGCCTCCTCGCCTTCTCCGGCCTCGATCACGTTCCAGCCTTCGTCCCGCAGCGCCTCGACTACGAATTCCCGAACGAGCGGATCGTCCTCGACTACAAGTATACGCACCGGACGACCCTCAAGACTTTGATTCGCAATCAGTTTCGAACGTCTGAGGTACGGGGAGGTTCCGCTGCTGCCGTTCTTGGTCGAACGGCTACTCCTCGGGCTGGCACTCCGGGCAGGTATCGCCGATCGAATCCAGCACTTCGCGGACTTCCACGACAGCCTGGTCCGGGGACAAGCCGTCAGGTGGCTGCTGCCTGGCGATATTCAGCGCGTGGTCCCGCGCATGGGGATCGGCGCGGTCCTTGGCCCAGCCGTGCTCCTCGCATTCGTGGATGGCGCCCGCCTCCTGCAGCACGTGGATCGCCCAGCCGCGCAGCGTCCGGGTCGCCTTTCGTCTGTCCTTCGTCATCAGCATCGAAACGACACCTGCCATGACGAATCCTTTAGACCGCCGGCTCGTTCCGGGCCGTTAGCACGGGTCAGGGATTCCGAAATGCAGAGGCTCGGGCTTGTCCACGTGTTCCGTCTCGCCGTTGCGCCTGCTGTCAGAACCTTCGGGGCGCAGTCGTGCGGCGGCGCCTCAGTCGAGTTCGGCTTGGAGCTTGCCGGGAGGAGGAAGCGGCAACGACCGGTTCGAGTCGCGTACGCTTCGCCACTCCGCAGGCCGGAGATCTTGCAGGACGATCTTCTTCAAAGACGACTCGCTATCGTCGGAGATGACGACCGGCAGCCAGCCGCGTTCGGCCAGGCCCAGCAGCCGCTGGTACCAGCCCGCGTAGGTGTAGCTCCACCCCTCCCCCTCGCCGGCCAGCCTGGCAAACCGTATCACGAACTTGTCGGCCAGGGATCTCGCGTCGTCGCCCTCCGCGTCCTGCCAACCGAAGTAGTGGTTCTCGTCTCCGGACGTGTAGCGCGCGCTGAGACTTTCCGACTGCATCTCGTTGAAATCCGAGTCCCGCAGGAAGGCGCCGTGATCCCGATAGAAGAGCGTGTCGGGTCCAATCCAGCAGCGCCAGTGGTTTCCGCTCGGCGACATGAACGGCATCACTCTCAGTTTCTGGTATCCGCGTCGGTGCAGTTCGCCCACCACGGCAAGGACTCGCACGGCGCGGCGGACGTGGGGTTCGGGATACTGCGTCATGGCTTCTGCTCCGGGTCTCGTCAATCGATCTTCTTCTTCATCGTGACCCGGCCCAGGGAAGACAGCCGCCTGGCGATCTCGTCCATGTCGTCCATCGCGACGGCGGGCGTCTTCGGACCTTCGGGCCGAGGGCCCGGAGTGGGTCGGGATGTCGCCGCTGGTTTGGCGTTCTTTCCGGAATCGTTGAACATGAGCGCCAACAGGAATCGGACGAGGCGGGGCGTCCACTCTTCACCCGCGGCGGTTCGGTGGCCCTCGGCATTCAGCCGATGCGACACGTCGGGCGGTTTTCGCGTTTGTTCGCGAGCGTAGGCCTTCACGATCGGCTCGAGCTTCGCGAACAGATCGCCGAGGCCAACGACGTCCGAATTGAAGTGGACCATCTCGGATTCCGTCATCGGACCCCAGGATTCCTGCTGCTTCCTCTCGACGCGGCGGACCAGACGCGCCTTCGGCGAAGGTTGTTCTGTCGATGGAGCAGCAACGGGCGCCGGAGCCGGATCGGGGGGCGACCCCTCAGGAATATCGATGTTCCCGCCGGCAGTGAAAGTGATTGGCCAAAGTGAGCCCCGGTGAACGAACGAGACCTGGTCTCCCTTCATGTTGATGAAGTCGCCGAACTCCATGACCGGAATTGCCGAGCGGTAGGATAAAGTCGTCATTTCTCCTTCGCGCGAATCCAGGAACTCCGCCGTCACGGTGTTGTCGTCGCCGGAGCGCTCGACCTTGGTGACGACCAGCATGGCCCATTCGTCCGGGGCCCTCCGCCCGAATACCTTGTTGGCGAACAGGCCCGCCACGTTGGCGGCCGATATCAATTCCTGCATCGAGCCGCGGGTTCTCCGTATGGGCGTTCGGCTGGCCGGCACGTATTCGCGCGGGATGTCGGTGCACGGGTGCTTGGGCCACGGCGGGCCGAGGTCGTCGAAGAAGACCCGGCTGCCGTGTTCGTTCGCATAGAAGAACACGCCAGCGCCGCAGACCGGGCACTTCGCGTTCGGATTCAGGTAGCAGCCCGAGATGGATCTCGCCGACGCCTGCTTCAACTCGCGTATGGCGTCCCGGCGGCGCATGTCGGATTCGAGCCTGCGCCGGTCCGAGCCGGACATGCGGCCGTAGTTCACGCACCAGCCACAGGTGCAGTCCGCGTAGTGGTTGAAGCCGGTCACCGGACTCCTCAGGTTGCCGTCGGGCCGCGCGAGCGAAAGAGCTCGTCGAACATGTGATCCGCGCCCCAGGCCTGCGCCGATGTGTACGCGAGCTTGCGCTTGTCCTCTGCGGTAAGCGGCATCGAGCCCGGCTTGTAGCCCAGATCGTGTTCCGCCTCGGACCAAGCGTGCTGAAAGAGTGTCTTTATCTGAAGTTCAAAGAAATCAGGAAACGCAGTTTTGTCGATGTCGTCGCCCTTGACGTCGGTCGGCAATACCAGGACGTAGTGCCTGCCAAAGTAACCGAACTCCCATTCGGATTCCGGGATCCGGTCGCGAAACTCGATTGTCTTGAAGTAGCTCTTGATGATGCCGTCCAGCCGATCCACATCGGTTCGGAAGAACGTGATGATCCGGACGCCGATCTGATCCTGGATCTGTGCAAGTGGCTCGGAATATTTCGGCTTGCCGTCAGTCAGTGCTTGCGCCTTCTTCAGGAAGCTGGCCGGATCTTTCGCACGGGCCGTCACCCGATCAATCCTCGGCTCTGTCCGGAGGAGATCAATGAAGTGATCACGCAAGGCGTGCGCCGTCGGTTTCAGGGCGTGTTCGAAGCGGTCGCCGTATTCCGAAGCCAGCGCTTCATCGCGCCGTTTTGAGTTTTTCATCGATCACCTGACCTCGCGTCACGAACTTGATTTCTCCTTTCGAACCGTCGACTGGCTCCTGTTCGAAGACCTTGTCGAACTTGTCGGTATCGGCGGTGAGCATCGCGCCATTGCTGAGTTCGACCGACTTGAAGGCGACGAGACCCTTGTACGTGCCGATGTCGAACTGGAAGACTTCCTGGGCTGCAGCGGATGACTTGAGCTCGTTCCTGATCGCGCCCCTTGCGGCCGCAGACAATCCCAAACGGATTCCGAAATCTTCGATGTTCAACCGCTGTCCGGCGAGGCCGTTCGCCAGCGTCCCGGCCGCGGTCAATTCCTGTTTGACGTCGAGCGGCGCCTTCTTCGCGGCATCTCGGAGCGCTATCGCCAGACGCCGCGTCCCCATGGCCGGGGTGGTGGTGAAGTCTGACAGGAGAAAATCGTTGATCCAATAGTTCGACGGTTCGCCGGACAGCGTATTCAATTGCTTGTCGATCGCACGGCCGGACCAGAAACCTCCCTGTAACGAGGGGTGCCTGTAAAGAACTGCTTTGTACGAAGTCTTGCTCTTCATGAAGACGCGTTCCAAAAACTGGACGGAAAGCGCTCCCGGCTTCTCATCGACGTAGATGGCACTATCAGTCGGAAAGCGGGAGAGGACGATCTTGTGATCGCGGCCGTCCTTGCCGACGATGAGGAAGAGCAGACCCAGTCCTGACCGCCCATCGCTGTATTCGGCGAGTCGTTCGGCGATCTTGCGTCCCTTCGGCAGATCCGGCTTAGTCATGTAAGCGACGACCAGGTCTCGGCAATCGTTCTGCTGCTTACCATCGGCGGTGGGACTGAAAGTGATGTCAACATCACACTCGGTGTCCGATTTGACATAGACCCCATTGAGAAGATCGAACATTCCGCCTGTCAGGGAGACCGTTGTGCCAACTATTTTTGCCTTTTGCGCCGCCTTTCCTGGATGCACCAGAAAAGTGTGAATGTGCAGAATGGTCAAAATTTCCCCCGATACTTTTTGCCCCATTTTTTACGCCGACTATCGACACAACGTCAACGAGCACAACGGAAAGCGAAGCCCGAAGGCGGGAAGGTCGGATGCGGCCAGCTAGACCGCGCTGCCGAGATCTTCCTTGACGCCACGGGCGACGATCCGCAACGCGCCGTCGGGAAGCGGTCGCTGCAGCTTGAGCGCCTCGTCCGCCGGCGCGGTCATCCAGATCTCGACCTCTTCCGGCGTCGTCAGGATCACCGGCATCGCCTTCGGGTGGATTGCGCCGACTTCGGCGTTCGGCTCCGTCGTCAGGAATGCGTAGAGATCGTTCGTGGTCTCGCCTTCCTTAACCTTCCGAACCGACGTCCAGTTGGTCCAGATGCCGGCGAAGCAGGCCAGCGGGCGGGTATCGTCGAGTGCGAACCAGACGTCGCCGCCTTCGGCCTTGTTGAACTCGCTGAAGCTGTTGAATGGCGCCAAGCAGCGGTGCTCCGGACCCAGCCATCGCGTCCAGTGCTTGGACTTCACGTTGCGGATGTTGGTGGTGCCGCCGTCCGGCTCCATTCGAAGCAATTCCTTAAAGTCGACGGTCTTGCCCCTCGCTTGCAGCTTCTCTGCCCGCTTCCTCGTCGCGTCCATCAAAGCTTTCGACGACGACGGCATCCCCCAGCGTGCCGTCACGAGCTCGCGGCCCTCGGCGCCCGTGCGGACGATCGGCGCCTTATAGTCCGGAAAAACGCCTGGCATGGGGGCCAGATTGCCGACGTACCGGTTCACGACGCGAAAGAGCGAGCTGATGGCGGCCTGGTTGGTGGTGATCGAGTACAGATTGCACACGTGGTCAGGTCTCCGGATCCGGATGCCGGGCCCGCTGCGTCAGCTGCAGCAGCGTGGCCGGGGCCGGCGACCGGCCTTAGCACACTTGCTGCAGCGGAGACGGCTCGCCAGGTCGTGGACGAATGTGGTGGGCGGACGACGCAGCGCGGCCATGTCGACGTCGCGCTTCGTCCTGCAGCGCTGGCACTCGATCTCGATCCATGGGTAGCCCCCGTTTAGGGCCTGGTCGATCGTGGGGGACGGTTCGATCGGCTCGCCCGCGGCCCACATGCGCTCGTTCCAGCTTTCGCAGAGCAGCCGGTCCGCAGTCCTGATCAAGGCCTCCCCCTTGGCTCTCGCCTCCGCGGACTGGGCTGCCAGGATTATCGTCATGGCGCGGGCGCGGCCGAGCTCCTTAGCGAGAGCCTTGCGGTCGCCTCCGGACAAGGGGGTCGGGTGGTGTTTGGGAGCCATGGCCGTCCCGCCGCCGGGCTAGGGGCCGTCGAACGACGGCCAGCAGCCGTCTTCCTCATGTCGCCCGCTCCGCTGCGAACACGTGTTGTCCAGCAGGCGCTGCCCGACGTCCCTCCAGATTGCGTCCGGACCGTAGAGCCGAACGGCATCGACCTTTTGGATCTCGACCGTCCGGCCGCAGCGGCGGCAGCCGACCCTCAGAATATGCTCGGGAATCCGGCTCAGCCGCAGCGTTCGTCCGGAGGCGCAGCGAGTCGGGTTGGCAGCGGCACGAGGGTCCTCCAGAACAGCCTGCCAGTATTCAGGCGGCAGATCGTCGTCCGGAGCAGGTCCGCGCACCGGCATGGCCTTCCTGCCGACTTCGTGGGCCATCTTCTCCATCTGCTTGGGTGTCGGCATGCGCCAGCTCGCGGGACGGTAGGTCATACCAACATAGAACATATCAAGAACGATGGAGTCGAGTCCGGCTGGCGGGGGAAAACCATTTTTTTGGCGCCGCCCCATTGCAAGTGATGGCATCTCGGCCTATCTCACGTCACACACGTGAGGTTTAAAATGATTGTGAATATGGCCCAATTGGGCGACGGCGAAGTCCTGTCGGGAGCGACGACGGGCCGGATGGTTTTGGCGGACCTGCTCAAGGCGACAGCGAGCGAGCCATCCACGGTCACGCCGGTGTTGTTGAATTTCGAGTGGGTGAAGGTGGCGACGTCCAGCTTCCTGCGCGAGAGCGTCTTGGCGTTCCGGGACGCTATCCGGAGCCGCCGGTCCAACTTCTACCCAGTGGTTGCCAACGTGAACGCCGACGTGCGCGAAGAACTGGAAGATCTCCTGAGCAGGCGCGGCGGTGTGCTGATGTCCTGCATCGCCCGCGGCGACGACGTCGTCGAGGCGGCTCCCATCGGAGACCTGGATCCGAAGCAGCGCCTTACGTTCGATCTGGTGCAGCAGCGCCGGGAGACCGACGCTGGGGAATTGATGCGGGATTTCGCCGCGACCGAGCCGGTCAAGAGTCCTACAGCCTGGAACAATCGTTTGGCGAGCTTAGCTATGCTCGGTTTGGTTGCGGAGATCAGCCAAGGCCGATCGAAGCGCTACAAGCCTATTTTCGAAAGGATTTGATCTATGGGCGCGGATTTTCTGCAGAAGGCGGCTCCGCATTTCGAGAAATGTTGGGACAAAGGTCGGCTCGACCTAGTCACGCAGGATCTCTTCACGCGTCTGCCGACGACGAGTTCGCGGGCCTTCGAAGCGACCTTGCTCGGGACCGCACCCGTCAAGAAGGGGGAGAGGATCACGATCGACAAGGTGGGGCGCGGTCTCCTGGTGTCGCGCGGGCACACGGAGCTCGCTCTCAGTGAGGACGCGCCCGCGGCGTTGGTAGAGGCGGTCCGGGCAAACTGCGGTGTTGCAGAGGGCATCGTGGATGAAGTCCATGAGATGGCCGGTGTCGTGGAGATCTCCCTATGCACCGCCAGACCGCAGTAGAGCCGCGCAAGACCAACCGAATCGAAATCGCCGAGCGCAAGCTCCGGCACGATAGAAATCTCCATCAGATGTCGATGGGCTGCGCCGGGTGTGCCGAGAGACCGCTCTGCGGCGGGCTCTCCATCGAGGCGGCCGTGTGGAGTTGTCTCAACTTCTGTTGTGGCGCTCCGGACGAATGCGACCGGGTTTGCCGGACGAATCCCGACTACGCCTCCCGCATTCACGAGGTTCACGGCTTCGAGCTCGACCTTCCGCCAGCACCGCTCTTGCCTGCTCCGGCGCTCCCTCTGGTCGTTCCGGAGATCTTCCACGGGTCGAACCGCAAACGGCATTTTGCGCCTGCCCTCGCGAGCATCTCGCTCTACGGCATGTTCGATCGCAAGGAGGGCTTGCCGAAATACCGCGCCCGCGACGAACTCAGCGCGAACTACAAGATCTCGGCCGAAACGCCGCTTCTGCTCACCGCAATCCAGCGTGACCGGCCCCTCGAACGGTGGTGGGAGCTAGGAAAGGCGCGGAGGCGGACGATCATCGAGGCGGCGCGGGAATGCGGTGTCCTGATGGCGACGACGCCGAACTACAGCCTCTTCGTCGACAGACCGCGTTGGGACGACCTTCACGCGATGAAGCGTATCGCGATCGTGCACGGCGAATTCCTCGAGGCCGGGATGCCGGCCGCGCTGCACGTCAACGGCCGGACCGACCGTGATTTCGAGCGATGGGCGGAATTCATCGTCCGGCATGCGGAGGTGACGCATCTCAGCTTCGAGTTCACCACCGGGACGGGCCGCCCCACCCGCCGCAGGCAACATGCGGCCTGGCTGTGCGAGGTGGCGAAGACGGTGGGGAGGCCACTTCACCTCCTCGTCCGGGGCGGCAGCGATCTTCTCCCGGAACTGTGCGCAGCATTCGCCGGCGTCACGTTCCTGGAGACCACGTTCTTCCTCAAGACCATGATGAGGTATCACGCGGTGAAGGGGGAGACGGTGGGCTGGTGGAACTATCCTACCCCTGCGAGGCAGCTCCTGGACGATCTCTTCGAGACCAACTGGGAGATCTCCCGCGATGCCATCGCCAAGGTGATGCACCGAGATCTGGCCCCAGCGCCGGCCATCGCAGTTGCCTGAGACCGAAAGCCTGACGTTCGCGGCGCTCGACGGCATCGCGTTCGCCGCCTCGAGAGGCCGACTCGGCGACGTGCCGGAACACGTCGCGGGCGACCTTGGTCCGCTGATCGAGATGGTGCAGCTGGCCCGCACGGGCCTCCTGCCTCCTCCAAGCTCGGCGCCCTGGCTGCAGTTGAACGGCACGGAGGAGATTTTGCGCGCAGCCGCCGGTGATTCGGGAGGATTGGCGTCGCGCGGCAGCGGCACGGGCCTCCTCCGATGCGACCTGCTAAAGACCGAGCCGACGCGGTGGACTGCCTTCAAGCTGGAAGCCCACAAGACCGCGCTCACGGTAGGTATTCCGCCGCAGTCCGTCAGCCGTCTCATGGGTGCCATGGGGGAGATCGCGGACAACGTCCTGGAGCATTCCGCTGCCACGCCGACCGGTTTCGTCGTGTTCTGCGGCCGTCCTGGGTCATTCGAATTCGCCGTCGCCGATGACGGCATCGGAGTGCTGACCAGCCTTCGATCGAACCCAGAGTACGCTTATTTGGCCGACGAGGGCGACGCATTGCAATGCGCCCTGACCGACGGAGAATCGCGGTTCGGCAAGGCGGCCAAGCGAGGTAGCGGATTCAGCACGCTTTTCAAAAGTCTAGTGAATATGAACGCCTCGCTTCGCTTCCGGTCGGGCGATCATGCGCTCAGCATGCGCGGTACGTCGCCGACGCTGGTCAATTCTCACGTCGCCAGGAAGCCCCGCGCAGCCGGATTCATGGTCTCGGTGCGCTGTGCAACTGAGGCTTCGTAGCTTACCAACCGGTGCTCAACAGCTTGTCGGCTTCATCTCGATCCAGGACCTGTTCGCAAAGCTGCCAGGAGGAACCGTCATCCTGGAGGAAATTTCCGTACCTGAGCTCGAAGACGTCGGCGGTGCTCTTCTTCTTGCGTGTGAATTCGCGCAGCCCTTCTTCAAAGGCTTCCACGTCGTCGATCCATTCGTCGTCGATCACGTCCGGCAAGGACCCGAGCAGATCGTATCGGTCCTTCATCCGTGAAGAGAGCTTGTCGTAGACCGTCTCGTCGACCGTGTTTTGATAGACGAGATTGGCCATGTTCACGGTGTCCCGCTTCTGCCCGTAGCGCTTGATTCGGCCGATGCGCTGCTCGAGCCGCGACGGATTCCAAGGCAGATCGACGTTGATGAGGGAAGTCAATGTCTGAAGGTTGAGTCCTTCCGCAGCCGCGTCGGTCGCGACGACCAGCCTGATCTGATATTCGCGCACCGCGCGCTTGATGTCCTCGCGGTCCGCGGTTCTCCACTCTCCATCGAGAAAGATGCCGGACCGCCCGGTCCCGCCATAGACCGCTACCGTCTCCCCCTCGAAGTGATGGGACAGCTTCTCGGCGACCCAGTGTGCCGTGTCGTAATACTGGCTGAAGATGATGCACCCGCCCTCCAGCCAGCCTTTCTCCTGAAGGAAGTAGATGCAGGAATCCAGCTTGGGATCGCTGTCGTTCTTCTCGAGATGATAGATGACCTCGTTCAGATGCTGCACCTCTGCATCCAGCGCGTTGGCAGCCTCCGGCATTTCCGCCAGCAGTTCGTCGAACTCGTCTTCGATCGCGTCCCCATCGAGCTGGCGCTTTTCGATGAGCTTGCGGCAGGTCGACAGTCCGGATGCGACGCTCGAACAGATGCGCTGACGCAGCAAGTTCTGCATGAACCCGGCGCCCTTGATGCGCCGCGCCAGGGCCTTGGTGAACTTCTCCACGGCAGCGTATGCGTGGTCGAAGTCCGCACTGGTGCGTACGGCGTTGTTTTCGAAGAGACGCAGATTGGGCTCCCGCGAATTAGGCCACATGTCGATGGCGATCTTCTTCATCAGGCCGGCATCTTCCAGCGCCCTGCGTCGCCGCAGCACGACATGGCGGCTGATCGGGTTGTGATACTGAAAGAACCCGATGCCGTGCGCTCCGCTCCGGAGCGCGTCCCGGAGGTCGTCGCGGGTGAAGTCGTCCAGGTCCGTATAGGATCGGTCGGTGAAATCCTCCGCCTGGGCATCGATGTCGAGATCCTGATAGATCCTGTCGAATAGACCGTCGTCGGTTCTCGGCGGAAGAGGATTACGCAGCAAATTCCAGGCCTGCGCCTCATCCTCGATGCTCGCCTGGCCCGTCAGGATCGGCCTGACGAGATCCGGCTGGCGCCATGGCGAAAGCTCCCGTCCGAGGACGTGGGTCGCTGATCTGTTCAGGACTTCCAGTAGGTCCCACAGTTCATCCACCTCGGTCTGGATGGGGGTGGCGGTACCAAGGATGAGATGACGGGTTTTCGCCGCGATGGCGGTCATGAACTTGATCAGGTTTCCGTCGATCGGCGCCCCGCCGAGCGGGCGTGATTTGCGTGCCTTGTGCGCCTCGTCCAGGATCACCATGCCGTAGCTTTTGCGGAGGAGGTATTCGACCTCCTTGGTGTTCTGGACGATGAGACCGGTAGAGACGATTCCGATCTTGTAGGGGCAGCGAGCGATGTCCTCAGGCCCCCGCGTCCGGATCAGATGCCCGTGCGGATCGCGCCACATCTTCTTCGACGAGAGCCACAGTGCCGTCGGGATATTCAGCTTGTCGAGGAGCTCCGTCTGCCACTGCATGCCCAGGGTGGCCGGGCAAAGGATGAGCACGGGCCCGTCCCCGAGGAGAGCCGATACCAGCGCGGCCGTCGCCATCGAGAGCGTTTTCCCGACGCCCACTTCGTCGGCGAGCAGCAGCCGGCACTTTCCGTACAATTTGCGATGCTCATGGAACAGCGTGACGAAGGCCCGTTGCCAAGGCATCAGTTCCTCGCCGCGCCGGTACAGCGGAGATTCCACCAAGGCGGACTGGCCGACCTTGTCTGCCGGCAAGGATTCCAGGCGCACCTGGACTTTCCGTGCGGTGCGGCCGATCTCCTCCACGACGGCATCTGGAAGCCGCCGGCCGATCTTCCACAGTTCGTCGAATTCGGCTTGGACCCAATTCACACCGTCGGGCGAACGATCCTCCCAAACGAGTTCGTACGAATGAGCCCAGCCGGATGCGGTCTCGTTTATCGAACCCATGAAGGACGAACTGGTGCCATCCGGTTGCCGGATCACCCCAGCTTTGCCATGCAGGAACGGCGCATCGTCGCGGGACACCACCTTGATTTCGACGTTGCCGGCCCGGAGGAGTTCGTAAAGACGGGCAAACCGCGATCGATTCCGCAACGAGGCGACCGGGTCGTCCTCGCTATTCCACTTCTCCAAGAGCGACTGTCGGACGGTGTCCTCGGCCGCCTTTCCGATGGCGATATCCCGTGGGTCGAGATCGCTGTTGCAGATGATGCGGACCTTGCCGACTGACACGATCTCTTCGTGGACCAACTCGAATATCGATGAGCGGAAGTATCCGGCGATCCGATCGTAGCTCGCGGCCCCATTGAGCCTGTCCTTGAGGAAGATCGACAGCTTGTCGTGCCTGGACGAGAATCTGGTGATGAACTCGGTCCGGGAGAAGGGTATGCCCGCCAACCTATCGTCCATCTTCCTGCCTAACCTATCCGTTGGTTCTTGATCAGCCCGGCAAGGATTCCGGCATTTTGGGATTCCTTGCGATCGACCTCCGAACGCTTTCCGGCAATGTAACTGGCGATTGCGACCAAGTCACCGCGCCGATCAAGATAGTCCGGGGTCAGGTCCCGGACATGCTCCAGCACGGTATCGTCCGCAACGCTCCGTCCCATTTCCCAAAGTCCGTAGAGGATCGCCCGCGTGAGGGAGCTTCCGAACTCATCGTCGCCCATCTGACGCTTGCCGAAATCCGAAGCCGATTTGAGCGCCGCGCCGTTGGCGCTGACAGACGACATGAGCGATCCGTAATCGGCCACGCGGAAGGCTTTCGCGAAATTTTGATAGTTGTCGACCTTTTTTGCGCCCGTCGTTTCGATATCCATCATCTTGAGATAGAAACGCTCGGGGCCCGTGAGGCGCCGCCAAGTCTGCTCCGTCATGCCTTCCGGGACGAGATGCTCGTTCGCGACCTGGACAGCGTACTCGATGATCTCGTCGATGTTCGTGCGCTCTGACTTTCCTCGAGGTCGAAGCGCCTCGACCGTCATGTCCTTTCCGTCAATCTTCACGTACTTCGTCAGAACGCGGAGAGCGGCCGCGTAGCCCGCCATCTGCAGGTCGGCGTCGTTGAAGAGATTCTCGCTTCGGCCATGGCCCTTGAGCGATTGGTTCAGACCGACCATTTCCTCGATCTGCCTCGCCACTTCTTCCTTCACTTCCTGGGTGATTTCGTCCGAGTAGCCAGTTTCGCTACCCTTTCGCTTTCGGAGGACGATGATGTGTGTCCCCTGAACGTAGCCGCCCTTCTTCAATTCCGACGTCGTTTCAGTCGCGATATACCAATCGGCCATGACTTGAAGGCCTGCGCCCCAGAAGATCTGCGCCATGTCCGACCACACCTTGCCGTCCTGATGCGTGAACATGACGATCTGGATGCCGTTGTCGGACATGTGGTCGGACATGGCCCTGTAGGCCTCGACCATGTTGGCGCGAAACTCCTCCCCTTTGCCCTTGATCGCAAGGCGGCGGCGACTATCCCAGTTCCAGTCCGCGAATTCGCTGGGCGGGTTTTTCCTCAACCACGCGATAAAGAACTCTGTGATTTCATGGTAGTTCACTGCGTCGGCGTAGGGAGGATCGGTGACGTACATATCGCAGACGCCGCGAACATCGGCGGCACGGGCGGAAACTATCTGGGCGTGGCCGCTGATCGCCGCCGCCGCGTAGGATTCCCGGTTCTGATAGGTCGAGGCCCGAACGCCGTAGGCGTACATGGTGTTTAGCGCCTGGTTGTAGAACACCTGTCCGATGCGGTCGGCATTTAGCGCCTCTCCGTCCTCATTGACCGAGCTGGGCGTCCAGCGGCATAGCTTCGAATTGTTGTCGAGCCAGCGGGCCAGCTCCAGGTAGAAAGAAGCGGCGTTGGCCTCGAGAGCGGCCTTCTTCGTCAGTGCGCCGACGAGGAGCTGGCGAGCGCTGAATAGATGGTGCCAATACGTCCATCCGCGGGTTCTGATCGGTTCGTCTGTCTTGTCGCCAGGCTCGATGGGCATGTCCGGAATAAAGCCGGCGGTTTGCCACGATGCGAGGTTCTGTCCGACGAACGCTTCGACCTCTCTTTCTTGCGCAAGGTCGCGCGATGTTGGGGCCGCGAAGAAAGTTTCCTGCCGCGAACGATGAAAGGATTCCTTTCGGATCCACTGGATGCAATAGAGACGTTCCTGCCAGGTATCGCCCGGATGGGGCACAAAATCTTCCCTGCCCCATTTCCGCAGAGCGTTGCCGCTTTCGCCATCGTTTCCGGAAAAGTCCCCTCTAATCGACGAGATTGATACGCCTGACGCATCCGCATTCATCGGATGAACCAGGCGGCCCGAACGGACCGTGCCTTCCTCGGCCGCTTTGATCTCCTTGAGCTTGGCGCCGACGCGTATCTCGATCGCATACCGCTTCTTGGCCTTATTCGGCACCAGATCGACGATGACGCCCTTTCCCCTCGAAATTACGAACGTTGGCAGCATCGGGACGAGCCACCCGGTCGCCGGGCACCGCGTCTCCAAGCAGTAGAGATAGGCTTTCGCTCGATTGCCCGCGGCATCCCGCTCGATACCCAATTCTTCGATCTGGGCTTCGATCTTGGCGTAGATCTTTTCGTGATCCTGGGCGATCCGGGCACGCTCGTCGTCGCTGGCGCCCACCACATTGAAGGCACCCCAGCTGAGCATGCAGGCGATCGGATTGAGGTCCGACGCGTACGCGTCCATACCGATTCGGGCCGCTTCGAATGGGATCGAGCCCGACCCCGAGAAGGTATCTGCCATCTTCGGCGTGCGGCCGAACCGCATGATGCCTAGTTGTTCGACCAATTCGGACAGGGTCTTTGCGTTGGTCTTGAGGTGCCCGTTAATCTCGCCCCAGGCGCTCTCGAGCAAGTCCGACTTCGCCTCGTCCGGACGTAGGGCCTTTCCGACCCGGTCGGTGTATCCCAGTTCGAGCAGTTTCGGCAGGTCGGCGGGCCGCTTGGCGCGGTGCACGAAAGAACTCTCGTGCATGCCCATCAGCAACTCGAAGACGTTGAGGTCAGCTTCGGAGTTCTCGGTGGCCGGGAGCAACGCAGCGAGGACGCATGCGCGAGTCAGTATTAGGGGCTTCCGCCCCTTCCAGTAGGAACCGAGAGCGGTCAGTATCTGCCCCTGAACCGCCTTCCGCTCTTTTTGAGCTTCCGCTGAGACCTTCAACGAAGGGAAGATTCGCTCAATGAGCGAAGGCGAATCCTTCAAGCTGAAGGGCACGACTGTTTCGGCGCACTGATCCACGTCAGTTGCCCTTTCCGAGCGGAAGAGAGAATAGATCGGTGTCTTGGGAAGGCTTCTGCGCCTTGCGCCGCTTGACGGTCCCCGGTGAGGCGACTTCGGTCAGACCGATCCTCACCGCCTTGCGCCAACCGACGTCGACGTCGTCGGCAGTGCCGCCACTGCCGTCGCACATCCGGAACAGCCACCAGCGTTCTTCGGGGGCCAAGCCGGCCCACGACGCGCAGGCGACGGGGTAATCCTCCGGACGGGCTCGCTCCACCGCCCATGCCAACAGGCAGAGCTCGCGTCCGAGAAGCCTCTCGACCTTGTTGTCGCCCGCCGACCAGCGACTGGACTTCAGTTTCTTCTCACGGAGCCGGTCGTTCAGGACGCGCTTGATTTCTTCCCTGATCCCGTTCCAGGCGGTCCGCGGAAGGCGGCAGCGAAGGATTCGCTCGTCTTCCGGAGACGGCGAGTTGATGCCGAAGTCCTCGATGATCTCGATGTCCCCGGCGTTGCCGCTCGGGATCCGCACGACGAAATGGTGCGGGTCGATAGCGTCCGGTACGCCGAAACCGAAAGTGCGGACGTTGTCGGTATCGCTCATGACTGGTCGATCTCTGTGCCCGCCACGTTCTCCCCGAGAGCGACGGCGAACTGCTCAAGGCCGAAGCCTGTTTCGAAGTTGATCTTCTTGGCGGTCAATTTGACGTCGGAGTTCTCGTCGCCGATCGCCCTGCGCGCGGAAGCGATGAGTTCTCGGGTTGCGGCCGCCGTCAGAACGACGTCGCTGCCGACGCGGATGGCGACGTTCGTCGTGCCCGAACCGATGTTTATCGATGCCGCTTCGAACGTGGCCTTATTGGCGTCGGCCGCATCCAGGATTCGGAAGGTTTCGGCGATGGTCTCGCCACGAACTTCCTTGAGCAGTTTGGCCTTTTCGTCCTTCTTCAGGATCTTCTCGCCAGCCTGGCCGGCGATCCGGAAAATCTTCTCCTCCGAAACTCCCTGATCTTCAGCGTACGCGAAGATAGTGGCTTCGTCGCTGCCGGGCAGTTCGATCGGCCCCTTGTATGGCCTGCCCTCCTTGACGTTGCTTCCGTCGGTGTTCCAGCGGATCGTGCCCCGGGGGACGACCGTCAACTCGACGGTGCGCTTGCCGGCGACGAACTGCGGCTGGTGCGTCAGTGTCAGCTTGTTGGACCAGACGAGGGGATCGCCCTGTTCGTGCTTGTTCTCTGGGTCGCTGACCAAGAACCACAGCTTCGTCGCGGTGGTGACGAACGGATTCTGCTCCAACAACTTGCCGTCCTTCTTGACGTCCGACGTTTCGGAGAATCGGATCACGGGGTTCTTGCCCGCATTCGACGCGCTGACCGAAAGCGTCGCCTTGCCGGTCTTCTCGTCGTAACCGTCCACGATCACAGAGGCCGACGTCTTCGGCGGCTTCGGTGCCTTGTCGACGTACCCGTCGGAGTCGTAGCTCCAGCGGCCTACCGATACGGCGTGATCGCGCATGGTCTCCAGCCCCTTCGGCGGCAGCCAGAGCCAGCGCGGGTTGGTCTGGGCGCGGCTGAGGACGTCCTTCCACGGAATGCGCGTCTGTGTCTCCGGCCAAAGGATATCCTCTGCGCGCCCGACCAGCATGTCGGCCTGCGCGGCGACGTCGGTCACCAGTTTTTTCGCTCCGACCGAGCTCAAGGCTTCCTGGACGGACGCCTCGCCGGCGACGACGACCTCCGAGCCCCCCTTCTTTTCGGGCAACAGCTTCAGCGGCGCGTACTTGAGCTCGGCCTTCCCCTTGTCCTTTGTGGAGGGCATCGGAAAATAGACTCGGTTGAATAGCGACGTGAGCGCCGAGGAGAAATCGAATTCGGCGCTGACGGCTTCCTCGTCGAGCTCGAGCTGATGCGCCGGATTTCCTGCCAATTCGGACTTCACCTTCGCGATGGCCCAGATCCGCCGGGTTTTGTCCTCGAGGCTGCCCATGGAGGAGCCATCGCCGGTGACGACGCAGAATCCGTTCTTATTGATCTCCGCCTCCAGGAATTTCTGGGCGGCTTCGGGCGGTGTCTTCGCGTCCGGGCTCAGGACCAACAAGGCCCGGTTGGATATCTCGATCGAGACGTCGTCGATCCGCGGCAATGCATACACGGTCTGATAGGCGATCTTGGTCCGCGGTTCGAAGATCTTCGACAACCGGCGCGCCATCTCCTCCTCGATCTTGCCGATGGGGGCGCCCTCGGCGCGGCTCTGGATGCGCTTGCGGAGGTTCTCGATGTTCGAGAAGTACCAGACGTCGTTGTCCTTCTTGTGGAGGTACCAGCACTCCTTTTGGAGTTCTTCGAAGGCTTCGTCGAACTCGGCGACGCTGCGGTCCGGCACGATGAGATATTCGATCAGGGTAGACTTCGTCAGGCCTTTGATGGAATCTACGCTCTCAGAGAGCGAAGCCGTCAGGAGTAGCTTGGCGGCCTGGGTGGCGGCATTGTTACCTTTGTTTTCGTCGACGATCTGAGCGTGGGCGGAGCCGTCGGTGCTGGTGACGTCCTTGGTCAGCGCACCTTCCAGCTTGCCGATGCGGACGATCTCCTCGCGCACGTCCGAGATCTTCAGGTCCAGATGCTGGCAGCCGATGAGATAGACGTGCCCGGCTTGCTGGCCCTGCCAGACGCTCTTGAGCATCTTGGACACGAACTGCATCAGCCCGCGTGTCTGGCGATAGTTCTCATTCTCCTTGAACAGGGCGATGATGTGCTTGACCGACGGATGAAAGGGGTAGGAACCCACGATCTCGTCGGCGATCTGCTCGGACGACCGCGAGATCGTCTTGGAACGCTCCGCCAGGCCGATGGCCTCTCCGTAGTGCTCGGCGATCTTCTCGATCTCCGATGCGTTCGGAAGCTTGGTGAACATGCGCTTGCGGAGGATGTCGTAGATCTCGTTGGTGTTCAGATCGACAGGCGTGATCGAACGAGCTTGGCGCTTCGTCTCCTCCGCGATGTTGGCGATCGCTTTTGCCAGATCCTTGGTGGCATTTTGGTAGGAACCGACAAGATTGGAGATCACGATCGCGGTCTTCGGCAGCTTCAGCGCGGCGGAAAGGAGGTTCGACAGCGCGTATGTGGTCACCGTCGCCAAGGTCGCGCCGCCCACCGGCTTCGTCAGGGCGAAATCGAAATATGGAGGGAGCTCGTCGAGCAGGATCAGCGTCGGTTCGTCGCCGATGAGCGCCATCCAATCGGTTTCCCTAGGCGCGTCGGGCCCGTTGATCCAGAACTTCGAAAAGGCCTGCCCCTTGCCGAGTTGGTCCGCGATGTCGCCCCAAAGGAACTTGTCTCCGGAAACGGATCGGCCGTGGATGGCGACGATCCGGGCCTTGTCGCCCTTCAGACCCTGGGTGATCTTGGCGGGGACCTGATCGTATAGGTGCGGATTCCTCGCCAAGAGGCCGAGGGCCAGCATGGAGTGCGTCTTGCCGCCTCCCATGGCCTGACGCAACTCGAACACCGCCTGCGTGGATTGGCCGTCGAGACGCTGCAGCGCTTCCCGCAGCAGCCTTTCCATTCCTTGCGTCACGAAGTTGCGGGCGAAGAACTGCTCGGCCGCGTTCTCGGCATCGATCAAGAGGTCCGTAAGATGTTCGACCTGGTCTGAAAGCGCGAAATCGATCGCATTCGCGTCGAGTTCGCACAGCTCCTGAACGGTCGAGATGCGCTGGTACGTCATGGTTTCCTGCCCCAAGCTCCGCCGGGTTTCCCCGCTTACTTCTTTCCGTCCTGATGCCGGTCGAGCCACTCTCTCGAGATCTCTTCCAGCAGCAGCGACGCGGTCTTGTCGCGCAGCGCGGCCGCGGCCTTGATCCGGCGGATGACCTCCGGATCCATGGACGTCAGGAACTGTCTCTTTTCGCCCTCCGGAGGCTTTCTGCCCCTGGTGGCCGGTTTTCGGTCCGCCATTACCCTGCCCGCGCGTTGTGCGACGGCCTGAATCGTCGCACTGGTTGCGGGGCGCGGCAAGCGCTCCGAACGGCTGAGCGCCCGGTTTCCCCGTCAATCGCGGGCCGCTCTTCGCAGTCACGTTCCGACATCTCCCTGAAACGACGCCATTTTCCTTGAAAATCAATCGTCTGAATAGACCTATATGAAATATGTCCATTTTGCCCAACTGGTAGATTGACTCTGCTTAAGACCCCTGCCATTTTTGCCGAAGAGAACAAAACAAGAACCTTTTGTTGTGTAGCGTGAGGTATGGGTATGGCGGGCGTGCTGCAGCGTGACGATTGGCGGGCCGATCTGGCGTCGATCCTTCCGGACTTCTTCACCCGGCCGGGCCGGGACCCTTGCGTGCCGGAGTGCGGCCCGGGCTGGGCCGCCGTCGTCGACCGCTGCTGCGTCCGGATCGCCGCCGCGCTCGAGCCGCGCGAGTCTTTCCGCTTCGAGAGCATCGAGCAGAGCCAGGGCGCGCTCCGGATCAGATGGGGCGGCCGGCTTTCGGCGGCGAGCGAGGCGGCGGTCCGCACCGCGATCGACCTTGCCGAGGCCCGCTCCCTCTGCGTCTGCGAGCTCTGCGGCCTCCGCGGGAAACTGTTCCGGGCCGAGGGCGTGCTCGCGACCCGCTGCCCCGGGCACGCCGAGGGCGTCCCGGCCCGCAGTCCCGGGATGGAGCAGGTCCACCTGATCCAGGTGACGGTGAAGGGCCGGCTGCGGGTCGTGGTCGGCGCCCGCTACGACTTCGGGACCGACGCCTTCGTCGAGATCGACGACGTCCGCACCCTCGGCCGGGAGGCATGAACATGGCCGCACGCTCCGGTCCCGACTGGCGGGCCGCGCTGGTCGAATCCTACGCCGACCTCTTCCATCCGCCGGGCGATCCGCTCGCCGCCCGGGGCTGGCCGGCCGTCGGCGACGGCTGGGCGGACCTGCTGAAGCGCGCCTGCCGCAGGATGCGCGCCGCCGTGGGCGACGACGACGGCCCGTTCCGCCTGACCACGATCAAGGAGAAGTTCGGGCCGCTCCGGATCCAGTGGGAGGGCTGCCTGACGCCGGCGGCGGCGGCCAGGGTCGAGGAGGCCGTCGACCTGGCCGAGGCCCGCAGCGCGACGACCTGCGACGTCTGCGGCGGGGCCGGCCTGCTGCGCGGCGGCGGCTGGATGGCCGTGCGCTGCGACGACCACGCCGAGGGGCGCACCGCCGTCGCGGTCGAGCAAGGATTCGAGGATCTGCACGTCGAACGCAGGGTCGTCCGCGGGCGGACCTTCGCGAGCTACCGCTTCTACGACCGCGCCGCCGACCGCTTCGTCGGCGTGCGGAACGCGGTCTCCATCCCCTGCCCGAACCGGACGCGAAAGGACGCGCCATGAGCGACGAAGACCACCACGCAGGCCGACCGGCCGCCGCTCCGTCAGTCCTCCGTCATCCGAGTGCGTCGTCATGCGCGTCAGCAGGCTCCGGGGTCGCCCCGACCTCTTCGTATCCGCAAAATGCCCCGCTCCGATCCCCGCGCGACACCCTGCGCTGCGCGCGGCGCTGGTCCGTGCCAGCCTCGATCCCGCGGTCCGCGCCGTCTCCCATGTTGCGACGGCGCATGTTGGGTCCGCGCAGGTAGAGATCGACGCCGCGGTCGTCGAGGTCGGCGGCCGCCGCTTCCATCTCGACGTGGTGCCCGCGCGGCGCGGCCGCGACGTCGAAGAGGAACGGCTCGTCCGGGTCGTCATGGCCCGGCTCGGATTGCCGCCGCTCGTCGTCACGGCGGAGGCTCTGGACGCCGAGCCGATGCGCTCCAACCGCGATCTCGTCTGGTCGCATAACCGGCGCTTCGTGCCGGTGGGGCTGCGCATCCGAATCCTTCAGATGCTGCGCGACGACGGTCCGATGGAGCTCGTCGGCCTGCTGGAGAACGTCAGGTCCGACGTCGATCCGACCCCGTCGGTGATGTCGCTCGCCTGCGACGACCTTCTCGAACTCGATCTGCAATCCGGGCCGCTCGGCCCCTCGACCACGGTAAGGCAGCGCGCGTGACCAAGAAGCATGGAAAGACCGAGGAGCAGCGGATCACCTATGCGCCGATGCCGAAGAAGTTTTCGGACGTGCTTCCGGCATCGTCGGAGCCGGAGCTCGATCTGCCGGACTCCGAGGAGGAAACCGAAGACGAAGCCGAGACCCGGGCGCGACCGAAGCCCCGGGAAAATGCGACCGCGATCCTCGTCGCCGCGACGTTCGAGCAGGCCGTGTCCAGGAAGTTGCAGCGGAAGCTGGCGCAGGGCAGGGCGCTGGCGGTGACCGTCGTGGTCCCGACCGCGGCCTGGGCGACGGCGATCGCGGCATACGCGCGCTCCGAATTCGGCGACCAGTGGTGCTTCCACACGCGTGACGGGACCGACCGCAGGCAGAACGCCACGACCGGTTCGGACGAGGTGGCGCGCGACCTGTCGCGCGGCTTGTCGGTGATGGGCATCGCCGCGGATGCCACGCTTCTTCCGGCCGCGTTGACGGCCGGGGCCGACATCGCGATCCGGATTCCGCCGCCCGGCGGGGAGGCGCTTCGCACGGCCATCCGGCGCTTCGCGGGACGCTCTCCGGGCGAGATCTCCGAGGGCGCCGCGGCGGGACTCGATCTGCATCAGATCGTCGCCGCGTTCAGGCCCGGCACAGGCGCCAAGTCAATCCTTCGGCGCATCGAGGCCGCGTCGGCCGCCTCTCGGGGCACCACCGAGCGGGTGCCGGCTCTCGCCACCGCGATCGAGTTCGGGGAGGCGCAGAAGTGGGGTCTCAACCTCGCGCGGGACATCGCTGATTTCCGCGCCGGGGCCATAAAGAGCTTCAAGGACTTAGACCGGGGAATTTGCCTGGTGTCTCCTCCCGGCTACGGCAAGTCGTGGTACCCCCGCATCCTGGCCGCCGGTTGTGGCGGCCTTCCGCTGGTGTCGACCAGCGTCGGCTCGTGGTTCGCCAACGGTCCCGGGTATCTGGATTCCGTGGTCAAGCAGGCCCGCGAATCCTTCGCGCTCGCCGCCGCGCTGGCCGCGCCGGTCAGCATACTGCACCTCGACGAGATCGACGCTCTGCCCAATCGGGACACCATGACCGATCGCGCGCGGGAATGGTGGAACGTCGTGGTCTCCGACGTGCTGACGCTCCTGGACTCGACCCTCGCCGGACGGGCTAACGTGGTGGTCGTCGGAAGCACCAACGCGATCGGCCGCGTCGATCCCGCGTTGTTGCGGCCCGGTCGGCTCGAGAGGATCGTCGAGATCAAGCCTCCAGACCTCGCGGGCATCGTCAACATCGTGAAATTCCATGTCGATGGCCAGCTGAAGGGCGATCTGACCGGCGTCGCGGCGCTGCTGCAGGGGGCGACCGCGGCCGAGATCATGTACGCGGTTAGGGGCGCCCGCCGCGCCGCCAGGCACGCCGGACGCCCCCTGACGGTCGAGGACCTCGCACGGGCCGCGGTGCCGATCGAGACCATCCCCGCGGCGCGCTTGTTCAGGATGACCGTGCACGAAGCGGGGCACGCCGTCGCCGCTTCGGCTCTGGGGCTGGGCGTGGTCGGGCACGTGGTTCTGCGCGAGCGCGGCGGCAGCAGCGGGCAGACCGTCTGCCGTTTCGACGACGCGGACATCGCGACCCGCTCCGTGCTGGAGGACCGCATCGTGGCCACACTCGCCGGTCGAGCCGCCGAGATCCTCTTTACGGGCGCCGCGTCGACGGGCGGCGGCGGCGATCCGGCGTCGGACCTCGGGTCCGCCACGATCGACGCGGCGGCCCTTCACGCCAGCTTCGGCATGAGCGAGCACCTGCTTTATCGCGGCGCGGGGGCGGACCTGCTGCAGCACATCGCGCTGGACCGCGATCTGCGCGACCGGGTCGAGGCCGACCTGCGCCGGCTCGATGCCCGCGCGGCTCGGCTCGTCGCCGACCACCGCGCGGCGATCCTCGCCGTCGCGGAACGGCTCGCCGAGAGACGCTTCCTCGGCGGCGACGAGATCGAAGGAATCGTGCGCGCGCATCCCGGCTCGGCCGGCCCCGGGCGCGGAGCCGGGAAGCCTGCTCGAATCCTTCAGGGCCGCGGACACAGGGGCAAGAGCGACGGGAGACCGGCATGACGAGGAAGACGCGGCGCGTGGCGGCGAGGCCCGATCCTGCGGACTGGGCCGAGGACGAACTCATGACCTTGGCGGAAGCCGCCGACCTGATGTGGCCGTCCGGGCCGCTGACGGCCTCGAGCCTGCGGACCGCCTACCGGGCGGGCGAACTCGAGGTCGTGATGATCGCGAGAAAGCTCCTGGTCACCAAGGCGGGGCTCGCCGCGATGACCGAAGCGGCGCGCCGCAAGGTCCGGACCTGAGCGCGGCCCGCCAAGTATCGCCGAAGCAACGCAGAGTATTCGAGCGGCCCGCCCTGCGCGACCCGAAGGCGGCGGCGGCCACATGCGCTTGATTTCGCGAAAGAAATCGGGAATCCGTCTCACCGCGTCGTCGGCCAGTTGGCGGCGGCGAGAAGAGGTTCCGGACGACTTCGGCGGACGAACTGCCGGGGCAGACGACCGGAAGTGCGACGACCCCGCCGATTGCTCGACGGGGCCGCTGACGAGACCGCGCGCACGGACCTAGCCGTGGAAAGCAGCCGGGCGCGCGGTCCGAGGAGGACACTATACCATGAAGCACATCGATAGGGAATTGCACCGCGCGGCGATGGAGCGGGCCATCCTGATGCCCTCGATCATCGACGGCGAGCGCGCCCGCAAGGACAAATGGGAAGCCCGGTTCCGCAGCCAGACCGGATACTGGGCCTACTGGAAGAACGGCAAGAGTTGGAAGAGCATGGGGACGAAGGACAGGGAGGAGGCCCAGCGCCTCCTGAACCTCCATCAGCTCCAGGAGGACGCTCGGGAAGACAACATCGTGGACTGCCGCCGCGCCTCGGCGGAGGAGGTCATCGACGAGCGCATCAAGGTCGTGCACCGCCAGAAGCTGCGCTCGGCCGACCAGATCGAGTCCACCCTGAAGGCGCTCAAGCCCCACCTGGAGGGCAAGCAGCTGCGTCAGCTCGACAACGACTGGCTGGCGGAAACCGAGGAGGCGATGCTCGAGGAGGGGTACTCGTATTCCTATTTCTGGAACGGAATCAATTATTTCCGGACCGCGGTCCGGAAGTATTGCACGGCCAAGCTCTCGCTGCCGGTCCTGCCCTTCGCGGCTCCGCCGCGCGCGGAGGGCCGCAAGCGCGTGGTGTCGTGGGAGGAGCAGGCCGTCATCGAGCGCTGGTCGGGCGGCAACGACGCCTACGACAAAAAGACCAAGCTCTGGGCCCCCCGGAACTGCATCTCCGTCGCCGAGGCGCACCGCCGCCTGATCGTGGGCCGGAAGACCTTCCTCGGAGCCACGTTCGGTTCCCGGTCGGGCGTCGACGTCGGCCTGTCCTACCACCCGCGCATCGACGGCGGGGGCTACTTCGACCTCGAACGCGGCGTGTTCCACCGGGTCAAGCCCGGCACCAAGACCTCGCCCAACAAGCGCTCGCCGAAGGTGGACATGAATCCCGAGGCGGTGGACGAGGTCGCCGGCTGGCGGACCCAGGACGACGGCTGCCCCTGGGTGTTCCCGAACCTCGACCGCAGCGGACCGTTGGGGCAGGAGCGCATGCGCGTGATCCACGACGAGGCCATGGCCACGCTCGGCATCGAGGGCCTGATCCTGCACACCTGGCGCCACACCTTCATCACCCGCGCGATCGAGGAGGGGGTCCCGGCCCTGGCGATCGCCGAGGTCGCCGGCGTGTCGCTCGACATGATCCACCACGTCTACGATCACCATGACGTCGGCGAAGTGCAGAAGCTGGCCCACGCCGCGATGGCCCGCATGACGGCCCCCCGCAAGGCGGCGTAGCCCCCACGCACCTTCCTTCGACGACGAGACGAGGGCGCCCGGGCCAGACCCGCGGCGCCCTTTTCCATGTCGGCCGCTCCCTGCTTCGTTCGCGGCGAGGGGCGACGGAGCCGCCCCGAGACCGCCGATGACGATCCGCGATACGCTCCGGCGGCCGCCGGCGCCGGTGACGGCCCGCAGGACCCCGTGGGACGGGCGTTTCCAAGCGCCTGCTTGTTTCCGGACGCGAAATCCGCGTGCGTTAACCTTTCTTTGGTTCTTTCTTTAATTCGCGGAATTCAGCGTGCTCCAGAGCGGCTGAAAGCGATGAAATTGGCTTCAGGGCGGTCCGTCCAGCTCGCGGGATGACGATTTTTGGACGGTCGCGATCACGACGGCGGCCGCTGGAAGCGCGACGGCGCGCGCGCTAGAAGCGGAGGAGCGCCCCCCGCTGCGGGGCGCGGAGGCGGACCATGGACGAGATGCCGACCTACATGGACGCAACGCCATCACGTCGGCGCCGGCGCGCTCCGGGAGCTCCGCAGTTCGTTCCGCGCTTTCCCGTCGAGATGATCCCGGCGCTCGCCGCGGCCCACGTGGAGGACGACGACGAGCGTCGGGCGTTCGCGGCCGGGCATCGGATCGCCGCCGGCAGCCGCGCCCGCGAGGACTTCATGACCGTCTTCGAATGGAAGACGCGGGGGCGGGGCAGGTCCAGGCCGGCCAGCAACGCCGACGCCGAGATCCGCGACGCACTCGACCTGGCGATGGCCGCACGGACGGAACGGGCGGCCATCGCCGTGCTGACGGGCCTCGTCGGCGTCGACGTGCCAGTGGCCTCCGCGGTCATGACGGCCATCGATGGGGGCCGCTTCACGATCATCGACTTCCGCGCGCTGTGGTCGCTCGGCGTCGAGCAGCGCTCGCCCTACTACCCCGTCGGCTACTATCTCCACTATCTGGCCGCGTGCCGCCGGATCGCGGCCGAGACTGGCACTGATCTGCGCGTTCTAGACCGGGCTCTATGGCGTTACTCGAAGACGAACCAGAAGCGGATCGGTGCGATTCGCAGGCCTGGTAAAGCGTCGTAGGCCCGTCTGGCCGCCGGATTCGAGCCGTCCGGGCGGTCCTCCCCGAAATAAATTTTGGAAGTATTCATTCCAGTCAAACGGCTCGAAACGCGTCGAGACGACATGAGTATGCTCGAGAATTGTGCCACCTCGTGCTCATGATCGGCGCGCCGGGCGCCGGCAAATCGATGCTGGCGGCGCGCCTGCCCTCGATCCTGCCACCGCTGTCCCCGGGCGAGTTGCTCGAGGTCTCGATGATCGCCTCTGTTGCCGGCGAGATCGAGGGCGGCGCGCTGACGGCGCGGCGGCCGTTCCGATCGCCGCATCATTCCGCCAGCATGGCCGCGCTCACCGGCGGCGGCATGCGCGCACGGCCCGGCGAGATCTCGCTTGCGCATCAGGGCGTGCTGTTCCTCGACGAGCTCCCCGAATTCGATCCGCGCGTGCTGGATTCCTTGCGTCAGCCGCTGGAGAACGGCGAGGTCTCGGTGTCGCGCGCCAATCACCGCGTCACCTATCCGGCACGCTTCATGCTGGTCGCGGCGATGAATCCGTGCCGCTGCGGCAATGCGTTCGAGCCCGGCTATGCCTGCAAGCGCGGCCGCATCGACCGCTGCACCGGCGACTACCAGGCTCGCATCTCGGGGCCGCTGATGGACCGTATCGATTTGCGCATCGAGGTTCCCGCGGTGACCGCTGCCGATTTGATCCTGCCGCCGCCGGCAGAGGGCTCGGCCGAAGTCGCCGCGCGCGTGGCCGCCGCGCGCGACATCCAGCTCGCGCGCTACGCGGATGCCGGCCTGCCCAAGGTTCGCACCAATGCAGAAGCGCCGGCCTCGGTGCTGGAGGAGATCGCCAAGCCGGATGCGCAAGGCCAGAAGCTGCTGCGCGACGCCGCCGAGACCATGCGGCTGTCGGCGCGCGGCTATCACCGCGTGCTGCGGGTGGCGCGCACGCTCGCCGATCTCGACGGCGCCGACAAGATCGGTCGGCTGCATCTCGCCGAGGCGCTGTCCTACCGCGCACTCGCGGAGGATGTGCGCCAGCTGGCGTGATCATCCCGCGCATCAACCCGGCGGTAACGAGTTTCCTTTACGCTCTGCAAACCATAAGGCCCATCAGTTCCCGCCACGAGTTTCCCCAGGGCCCGGCGAGTAGCGTGTCATGTTGCGTTTCAAGATCCTGGCCTCGGTTGTTCCCCTTTTGGCGGCCGCGGTGTTCGCGCGCAGTGAGATCGGATCGGTCTCACATCCCTGCATCGCCCTCGGCGACACCTCGGTCGAGCTGACGTCGCTGTTCTGGACCGCCGGCATGCATGTCGCCTTCACCGATGATCCCGCGCGCGCCACGGTGCGGGTTCAGATCACGGAGGACGCGGACGCTGCCGACTTCGCCGTCGTTGACGACGGCCCCGGTTCGGAATCGGAATCCTGCCAGGCCAACCCCTCGACTCGCCTGATCTCGATTGCCGCGCAGCCGGTCGACGGCGGTCAGGTGGTCTATCTCTCCACCGAGGGGCCGGCGGATTACCGCATCTATGTACGCTCGAAGACGTTCTCGCAGCGCGAGGCGGCGGCGCTGATCGTCGGCGCCCGCGGCGGCCACCGCCATCTCCAGGCCGCTTCGCTTTGAGCTGCCTCACCTTGAGCCGTTAACGCCTCGTCAACCCTGTTTGGAGGCGGTCGCAGGGCATCAAACTGTTCGCAAGGTCGGCGGCACATCGTCGTTTACAGCGAGCACAGCGTTTTAAGAAAAGAGTCGGGTCGGTGGCGATGGATCGGACGTTCCGGATCAAGGTGCGCATGCGCCGCTTCAGGCGACAGTACCCCAGAAGCGCCTTCGCGATCCGCTCCTTCATGATCTTCTCGGCGACCTTCGGCGGCGCCTATGGGTTTGTCTCCGGCAGCCGGTCCGAGACTTCCGGCTACGATCCCAATGCGTTTGCGATCGGCGTCAGCTTCCTGTTCGCGCTCGCCTGCCTCGGCCTCGCCACACTCAGCATGCGCCTGCGCTTCGTCAACAAGCGCATGCGTGCGCTGGCCGCCCACAACGAAACGCTGATCGACCGCAATTGGGAGCTGAAGGAAGCGGAAGAACGCGCTCGCAGCCTGTTCGAACAGCAGGGCGATCTGATCGTGCTGCGCGACACAAGCGGCCGCATCACCTTCGCCAACGACGCCTATTGCGCGCTTGCCGGACCGGCGCGCGGCGCGCTGGTCGGCACGCGCTTCGATTTCGACGTGCTGGAGCAGGGCGACAGCGCCCGCGAGAGCAACGGCACGCGCATTCACGACCAGAAGATCGCAACCCCGCTCGGCGCGCGCTGGATTGCCTGGCGCGAAGGCTATGTCCGCCTCGACGCCGGCCAGCCCGCCGAATTGCAGAGCGTCGGACGCGACGTCACCGACCGCACCGAGACCGAGCGTGCGCTGTCCGACGCCCGCGACCAGGCTGACGCCGCAAATCGCGCCAAATCGCGCTTCCTGGCGATGGCGTCGCACGAGATCCGCACGCCGCTCAACGGCATCATCGGCATGGGCGGGCTGCTGCTCGACACCACGCTGACGCCGGAGCAGTCGACCTACGCCAAGGCCGTGAAGACCTCGGGCGAAGCGCTGATGGCGCTGATCGAGGAGTTGCTCGACTATTCCAAAATCGAAGCCGGCAAGCTCGATTTCGAGCAGCGACCCTTCGCGCTCTCGACCCTGATCGAGGACATCACCGAGCTGCTCGCGCCGCGCGCGCAGGCAAAGCAGCTCGAGATCGCCGCCTATGTCGACGAGCGGCTGCCGCTCGAAGTGGTCGGCGATGCCGCGCGGCTGCGCCAGGTACTGCTCAACCTTGCCGGCAACGCCATCAAGTTCACTGCGGGCGGCGGCGTTGCGCTGATCGTCGAACCCGGCATCTGGCCGAACGAGATCAGCTTTCTGGTGCGCGACACCGGCATCGGCATTGCGCCGGAGGCGCAACAGCGCATCTTCCGCGAGTTCGAGCAGGCCGACGAACGCGTCGCGCGCACCCATGGCGGCACCGGCCTCGGTCTCTCCATCAGCGAACGCATCGTCAAGCGCATGGGCGGCCGCATCACGCTCACGAGCGAGCCGGGCAAGGGGTCGACCTTCGAGGTCGCGGTCCCGCTGGCGTCATCCGCCGTAGATACGGAACAGGCGGCATTCCCGAGTCCCGATCTCGCGGGCAAGTCAATCCTGCTGATTGCCGACGGCATCGAGGCCTCGCTGATCGCGCGGCGGCTGGAGCGCTGGGGCGGCCAGACCTGCATGGTGACGGACGCCGCGGTGGCGGAAGCGCTGCTGCCCGAGCGCTCATGGCATTCGGTGCTGATCGATCGCGCGCTCGGCGCTGCCATCGCCGACCGCCTCGGCGAGGCCGCACGCAGCCATGCGACGCAACGCCTCGTGCTGCTGACGTCGGGCTCGCGCCACGAGAAGCTCTCGCCGGCCTTCACCGGCTTCCTGGTGAAGCCGCTACGCGCGGCCTCACTCGCCGCACGCCTGGCGCTGCCCCCGGAGGTCGCCTCGCCCGATCTCGCGCCGGAGCCATCGGCCCCATCCACCGGCGCGGTACCGGCGACGGGCCTATCAATTCTCGTCGCCGAGGACAACGAAATCAACGCGCTGTTGATGCGCTCGCTGCTGACGAAACTCGGGCACCGCGTCGTCATCGCCGTCCATGGCGAGGCCGCACTGGAATCCTGGCTCGGCGCGTCATCGGCCGGCACGCCCTACGATCTCGTGCTGATGGACATCCAGATGCCGCAACTCGACGGCATCGAGGCGACAAAACGCATCCGTGCGCACGAGGCCGCCACAGGCGGCCACCACACGCCGATCCTCGCGCTCACCGCCAATACGCTGGTGGAAGATCGCTACGCCTGCTTTGAGGCGGGCATGAACGGATTTCTGATCAAGCCGCTCGATCGCGAGAAGCTGGAAGGGGCGCTGGCCGGACTGGCGGCGGCGCGGCAGCTGGCGGTTTGACCCGGATTTCATAGGAATCCGATCCCGGCCCGCAATCGACAATTGAAATCGACTGCGTCGCGCGTCACCATCCTCTGGGGCATTTTGAACAGAGGATTTCGCATGAACGTGCTGTGCCGCCTCGCTTTCGTGATCCTTCTCTGTGGTTCCACTCAAGCCACCGCGGCCGCTAGCCCGGAACTGATCGCCTCGCTCAAGCAAGGCGGTTACGTGCTGGTGTTTCGCCACACCGCCACCGACGACAGCCAAAAGGATGTCTACCCTTTCAAATTCGACGACATGAGCGCCCAGCGTCAGCTCAGTGAAAAGGGCCGCGACATGGCGCGCCAGATCGGGGCGGCCATCAAGGAACTCGCGATCCCGATCGGCGAGGTCTACACCAGCAGGCTGAACCGCGCGATCGAGGCGGGGAGACTGATCTCCGGCCGCGAGGTCAAGCCGGTCGATGCGTTGACGGACAGCAGCAACGCGAGTGCGTCGGGCATGGCAAATCCGACGGGTGCAAATGCAAAGGCGGGCCAAGCCGTGCGGCAGTTCGTCGACGCGCCGCCTAAAGCCGGCCCCAACACCTTCCTGGTCACCCATAAGACCAACATCGCCGATGCCTTCGGCAAGGATGCCGGGGACGTGCAGGAAGGCGAAGCTTTCGTCTACAAGGCGGGCAGCTCGGGTCCCGCAACCCTTGCAGGACGGATCAAGCTTGCCGACTGGACTGCGAAAGCAGACAAGTGACGGCCCCGACATCAGTCCGGATCATGCTTTGACAACAGAAGGGCTGGCGAACCAGTGAGAACATCGGAAGACCGCTCATTCCTCATCTTGCTTGCCGCGGTCTCCCTTGCGTTCGGGTGGGTGCTTTGGCCGTTCTCCGGCGCGCTGTTGTGGGCCACGCTTCTAGCGATCATCTTCGCACCACTCTATCGACGCGCCCTGGAAACGCTTCCGGGACGCCGCAACCTTGCGGCATCGTTCGCTGTCGTCGTCGTGATCGTCATGGTCCTCATCCCCGTGGCGGTCGTCATCGCCTCGCTGATCGACCAGGGCGGGGAGCTGTATCAGCGCGCTCAGACTGGGGAGATCAGTTTCGCTCATCCCCTGCAGCAGCTGAAATCCGCGCTGCCCGCTTGGGCCGCTTCCCTGGCGGATCGCTTGGCCGGCATCGATTTCTCGGCTCTGAAAGAACGTCTATCGAGTCTGGTCGTCCCTGCCGGCCAACAGCTGGCGGGGCACGCCATCAACATCGGTCAGTTGACGCTGGAGTTCGTCGCAAGCTTGCTCGTGATGTTGTACCTGCTGTTCTTCCTGCTCCGCGATGGTGACGAGCTCAACGCACGGATCCGCGACGCGCTCCCGCTGCGGCCGAGCCACACCACCGAGATTCTGAATGCGTTCACCCTCGCGGTTCGCGGGACGATCAAGGGGATCGTTCTCGTTGCCCTGATCCAGGGAGCGCTTGGCGGGCTGATTTTCTGGCTGCTCGGCTTGACGGCGCCGCTGCTCGCGGGCGCCCTCATGGCGCTGCTCTCGCTCCTGCCCGTGCTTGGCTCCGCCCTGGTTTGGGTTCCGGTCGCGCTCTATCTGCTTGTGGCAGGCTCAGTCACGAAAGGGATCATCCTGCTCGCATTCGGGACCTTCGTGATCGGTCTTGCGGACAATTTTCTCCGCCCGATCCTGGTCGGCCAGTCGATCCAAATGCCGAGCTATGTCGTGCTGCTCGCCACCTTGGGCGGCCTTGCGGCTTTCGGAGCGAACGGGTTCGTCATCGGCCCACTCGTCGCCGCGATGTTTCTCACGACGTGGCACATCTTCATCGGCTCGAAAGCGCGACAGGAGACCCGGAAATGACCGTCATGTCGAGTGACGACCCGGCGGTCAGCCGAGCGCCGAATTCGGCCGACGCCGAATGCTATGCGGCGTGAGCAGCAAAGCGCGGCGCGGACAGCTTGGCCGGCGGCACTGCCGTGCCCTTGAATTTGGTGTCTGCCTGGACCGCGCGCTTGCAATGTGGACACACGAAGAGATGCGCGATGATCGGGGTCGGCTCGTCCGCCAGCAGCTCGGAACGGAACCACTTCATCTCGATATGGCAGTCCGGGCATATCGGTGCTTCGAGATGCTCGGCAGCGCTTCTGAGACGATCAACCATGGGGCCCGTGTGCGTTTCCGAAAGCCATAACCAACTACCCCTCGCCGGTCTGCAACAAAAGATACTCAGCCCGAAATTTAAAGAGCCGCGTTCATCAAGGCTGTTACAGCCGCCTCAGCGCCACGCTCGACACCGTGTGGTCGGCGCCCTTCTTCAGGATCAGGGTCGCGCGGGGGCGGGTCGGCAGGATATTGTCCTCGAGATTGGCAAGGTTGGTGCGTTCCCAGATCGCGATCGCGGTGGCGGTGGCCTCCTCGTCCGACAACAGCGCGTAGCGGTTGAAGTAGGATTTCGGATTCGTGAACGCGGTGTCGCGCAGCGACAGGAAGCGCCGGATGTACCACTGCCGTAGCGCGGCCTCGTCGGCGTCGATATAGACCGAGAAATCGAAGAAGTCGGACACCACGGGCACGGCCTTGCCGTCACGCGGCAGCTTGCCGGTCTGCAGCACGTTGACGCCCTCGACGATCAGGATGTCGGGCTGGTCGATCTCGGCCCACTGGTTCGGCACGATGTCGTAGGTCAAATGCGAATAGACCGGCGCGCGCACATGGCGGCGGCCGGCCTTGATGTCGGAGAGGAAGCTGAGCAGCAACGGCAGGTCGTAGCTCTCCGGAAAACCCTTCTTCTGCATGATGCCCTGCCGCTCCAGCACGGCGTTGGGATACAGAAATCCGTCGGTGGTGATCAGCTCGACTTTGGGGCGCGGCGACCAGCGCGCCAGCAGCGCCTGAAGCACGCGGGCCGTGGTGGATTTTCCAACCGCGACCGAACCGGCGACGCCGATGATGTAGGGCATCTTGCGGTCGCGGATGTTGAGGAACTGGCGCTCCGCGTAATAAAGCCGCTGCATCGCATCGACATAGATCGACAGCAGGCGCGACAGCGGCAGGTAAATGTCCTCGACTTCCTGCAAGTCGAGGCGGTCGTGCAGCGAGCGCAGCCGGTCGAACTCGCCCGGCTCCAGCGTCATCGGCGTGTCGTCGCGGAGTCGCGACCACTCCTCGCGCGTATAGACGCGGTACGGATTATACTGCTGCTCGGGTGCGCGGATATCCATGACGCGACTCTCCACCTCGGCTAGCTGCCGCCCTTGCGCGACGCCTTTTCTTCCAACCCTGACATATTGGTCCGCTTGTCCAATGCGGCCTCAACCTCTTCCAGCTTTACGCCGCGGGCCTTGAGCAGCACAAGGAAATGATAGAGCAGGTCGGCGCCTTCGGCGATCAGATGCGCGCGATCGTTTTCGACTGCTGCGATTACGGTTTCGACTGCTTCCTCACCGAACTTCTTGGCGCAATGTTCGGCGCCCTTGTCGAGGAGCTTGCGGGTATAGGACGCCTCGCCACCCGCTGCCGCGCGGGCGTCGATGGTCTCGGCCAGATCGTGGATCGTGAAACGCGGCATACAAATACTCGGAAAACGCGCCTTGGCCGGTATTGGCCGTCTATCCGGCGGGATAAGTCGCTCCCCGCCGATCATGTAGCATTTTTATGGACGGGAGTCGTCAGGCATCGAGGCGCATGGGCAGCCCGCGCCGGGACATGTGCTCCTTGGCTTCGCGGATGGTGAATTCCCCGAAGTGGAAGATCGAGGCGGCCAGCACGGCGGTGGCGTGGCCGTCGCGAATACCGTCGACGAGGTGGTCGAGATTGCCGACGCCGCCCGAGGCGATCACGGGAACGGGGATGCTGTCGGCGATCGCCCGGGTCAGCGGGATGTCAAAACCCTGCCGCGTGCCGTCACGGTCCATCGAGGTGAGCAGGATTTCACCGGCGCCGAGCGAGACCACCTCCTGGGCATATTCGATGGCGTCGATGCCGGTCGAGTTGCGGCCGCCATGGGTGAAGATCTCCCAGCGCTCTCCGCCACCGGCGCGCTTGACCCGCTTGGCGTCGATCGCGACCACCACGCACTGCCCGCCGAATTTCTCGGCGGCTTCCTTGACGAACTCACGCCGAGACACCGCGGCGCTGTTGATCGAGACCTTGTCGGCGCCGGCGCGCAGGAGGGTCTTGATGTCGTTGACCTCACGGACGCCGCCGCCCACGGTCACGGGCATGAAACAGGCTTCAGCGGTGCGCCGGACTACGTCCAGCATGATGCCGCGATTCTCATGGGTCGCGGTGATGTCGAGGAAGGTGAGCTCGTCGGCGCCGGCGGCGTCATAAGCGATCGCCGCTTCAACGGGGTCACCGGCATCGCGCAAATCGACGAAGTTGACGCCCTTGACGACGCGGCCGTCCTTGACGTCGAGGCAGGGGATCACGCGCACCTTGAACATTGGATGTCTCCTAGGCGGCGCGCGCGTTGCGGATCAGGTTGAGGGCGGACGCGGGATCGAGCCGGCCGTCATAGAGCGCGCGGCCGGCGATCGCGCCGGCGAGCTTCTTGGCGCGCGGCGTCAGCATCGCCTTGACGTCCTCGATCGAGGCGAGGCCGCCGGAGGCAATCACGGGAATCGAGATCGCATCCGCTAGCGCGATGGTCGCATCGAGATTCAGGCCCTTGAGCAGCCCGTCGCGCGCGATGTCGGTGAAGATGATGGCGGCGACGCCGGCATCCTCGAAACGCCGTGCGATCTCCAGCACCGTCACCTGCGAGGTCTCAGCCCAGCCTTCGACGGCGACCTTGCCGTCACGTGCATCGAGCCCGACCGCGACGCGGCCGGGGAATTTCCTGGCGGCCGCCTTCACCAATTCGGGGTCGCGCACCGCGGCGGTGCCGATGATGACACGGGTGATGCCCTTGTCGAGCCAGGCTTCGACAGTCGCGAGATCGCGAATGCCGCCGCCGAGCTGCACCGGAATCGTGATCGTCTTCAGCATCGCCTCGACGGCCTGCGCATTCACCGGCTTGCCGGCAAACGCGCCGTCGAGATCGACGACGTGGAGATACTCAAAGCCCTGCGCGACGAAGCTCGCCGCCTGCGCGGCGGGATTGAGGTTGAACACGGTCGCGCGCGCCATGTCGCCCTGTTCGAGGCGCACGCATTGGCCGTTCTTGAGGTCGATCGCGGGAAAGAGGATCACGGTTTCCATCGCAAAAAATTCGAGATCAGGGCCAAACCAAAGCGCTGGCTCTTCTCGGGGTGAAACTGTGTACCGATGGCGGTATCCTTGCCGACGATCGCGGTGACAGGCCCGCCGTAATCGGCGCGCGCGAGCACGTCCGCCTCGTTGGCGGCATTGAGGTGGTAGGAGTGCACGAAATAAGCGTGCTGGCCCTTGGGGCCGAGCGGCAGCTTGTCCAGCACCGGATGCTCGCGCAGCACATCGAGCGTGTTCCAGCCCATGTGCGGGATCTTCAGGCTCTCGTCGCGCGGCGTGATCTTCTCGACGTCGCCGCCGATCCAGTTCAGGCCTTGCGTGATGACATGCTCCTTGCCGCGGGTGGCGAACAACTGCATGCCGACACAGATGCCGAACATCGGCCGCGCCTTGACGCGCACCGCTTCGGTGATCGCCTCGACCATGCCGTTGACGGCATCGAGCCCGCGCCGGCAATCGGCGAACGCACCGACGCCCGGCAGCACCAGGCGGTCGGCGCTGTAGGCCTGGTCCGGATCGCTGGTGACGAACACCTTTTGCGGGTTGTCCATGCTGCGCGCGGCGCGCTCGAACGCCTTGGCAGCCGAATGCAGATTGCCGGAACCGTAATCGATGATGGCGACGCTCATCTTGACCCTCCCGGTTCTGGAAACAAACCAATGATGCCACCCGCCGGCATCGGCGGCGGATTGGAGAATTGCTGACCCGGCACGTTGCGGGTCGGCGGTGGGCCGCCGCGATCGACGGCCCATTGATCGTTGACGATGCCGCGCTGCTTCTGGCTCCAGCGCTCGAAGAAGCGGTGCTCGGCGGTATCCTCATCGTCGGAAATGACCACGTCGAGCTGCCGCCATTTACCGCGCGACAGCGTCCAGCGGCGCAGGCTGGAGGCCTCGAATCCCATCAGGAGCGCGACGATGACGTCGGCGAAGAAGATCGACGACCGGCCGACGCCGAGGCTGGACAGCCCGACATTGAAGGCGGCCACGAAGATCAGCCAGCCGATCAGCGCCAGCCACAGCCGATTCCACAGCAGCCAGAACGGTCCGAAGATCATCGCCCAGAAATGGAAGCCGTCGCGCACGAAGACGAACTTGTCGGTCGCGCGCAGATCGGCTCCGGCAGGTGAGGGAGCATGAACTGTGTAGACGGACATGGCGATGCCCCGTTCCCTAGGAATTCAGTGATACCGCAAGCGGCGCGCGCCGCCGGCCGAAAGACGTCAGCCGCCGAGCGAGCCCTTGGTGGAAGGGATTTCGCCCACCGTCTTCGGGTCGATCGCAACGGCAGTCCGCAGCGCCCGTGCCAGACCTTTGAAGCAGGACTCGGCGATATGGTGGCTGTTATCGCCATATAGGGTCTCGACGTGAAGAGTCACGCCGGCGTTCATGGCAAAGGCCTGGAACCACTCGCGCACCAGCTCGGTGTCGAACTCGCCGATCTTGTCGCGGGGGAAGTCGACCTTGAACACCAGGACCGGGCGGCCCGAGATGTCGATGACCACGCGCGACAGCGTCTCGTCCATGGGCATGTGCACGCCGGCATAGCGGGTGATACCCGCCATGTTGCCGAGCGCCTGCTTGACGGCCTGGCCGAGCGCGATGCCGGTGTCTTCGGTGGTATGGTGATGATCAATGTGCAGATCGCCGACCGCCTTGACCGTGAGGTCGATGCGGGAATGGCGGGCGAGGAGATCGAGCATATGGTCGAAAAAGCCGATGCCGGTCGCGATATTGGACACGCCGGAGCCATCGAGGTTCACGGTGACCTCGATGTCGGTTTCCTTGGTCTTGCGCTTGATCGTCGCGGTGCGCATCAAAACTAGCTTTCATCCTCGTTCGGGGCCGAAAACGCCGGTCTTTTAACAGCCAAATGACGCCTTCGCTACTGCGGGAACGGCTGGCCGGGCCTCTACTTCTGCCTATGGTGAGCGAAATTGGTCCCGGAGCGGCCCGTTGTGCGCCAGTTGTCCCCTTGGCCCCGACCGCCTAAATCAGGCCGGACAACGAGGATCATTCATGCAGGACTCCCCAAACAGCTCGCCGGTCTGGCACGGCACCACGATTTTGACGGTCCGCAAGGGCGGCACGGTGGTGGTCGGCGGCGACGGCCAGGTCTCGATCGGCCAGACCGTGATCAAGCACAACGCCAGGAAGGTCCGGAAACTCGGCAAGGGCGACGTCATCGGCGGCTTTGCCGGCGCAACGGCCGACGCCTTCACGCTGTTCGAGCGTTTGGAAGCCAAACTCGAGCAATATCCGGGGCAATTGACCCGAGCCGCCGTCGAACTCGCCAAGGACTGGCGCACCGACCGTTATTTGCGCCGGCTGGAGGCCATGATGATCGTGGCCGATAAGGACGTCTCCCTGGTGCTGACAGGCACCGGCGACGTGCTGGAGCCCGAAGCCGGCGTGATGGCGATCGGCTCCGGCGGGAATTACGCGCTGGCAGCCGCCCGCGCCCTGCTCGACACCGACAAGGACGCCGAGACCATCGTCCGCCGCTCCCTCGACATCGCCGCCGACATCTGCGTCTACACCAACCGCAATGTAACCGTCGAAGCGCTGTCGGCCGGGTAGGGCTGTGATTGAACAGCGGGGCTCAGAACTGGCTGTAACCTCTCCCGCTTGCGGGAGAGGTCGCGCCGAAGGCGCGGGTGAGGGTTCTGTCCTCTTGGGGGCTGTCCCATTGCGGAAGCACCCTCTCCCCGACCCTCTCCCGCAGGCGGGAGAGGGAGTGCACCACCCGTTGGCCGCTAGGCCATGACCCCCGCCTACACCTTCCGCCCGATGACCGCGGACGACCTGCCGCTGATCCGGCGATGGCTGGGCGAGGCACATGTGCGGGACTGGTGGGGCGATCCGGACGAGCAGTTCGCGCTCGTGAGCGGCGATCTTGATGAGCCGGACATGGACCAGTTCATCGTGTTGGCCGGCGACAAGCCGTTCGGCTATCTTCAATGCTACCGCCTGACCGCCTGGAATACGGGTCTTGGGCCGCAACCGGAGGGCACGCGTGGCATCGATCAATTCATCGGCGAAAGCGACATGATCGGGCGCGGGCACGGTTCGGCATTCATCCGCCAATTCGCCGACGCGCAGTTGCGGCAGGGCCTGCCGCGCATCGTCACTGATCCTGATCCGCTCAACGCGCGCGCCGTGCGTGCCTATGAGAAGGCCGGCTTTGTCCGCGACCGCATCGTCGAGACGCCCGACGGGCCGGCGCTGCTGATGGTGCGCGCGCCATGACGCTGGCAACCACGCATGAGAGCAGGGCCGCGTTTCCGCCGCTCGCCTGGGTCGGCATCGCGCTGCTGCTGCTGGCGATGCAGGCCTCGATCCTGCTCGCGATGGGCCGGGTGCCGATCTGCACCTGCGGCTATGTCAAGCTGTGGCATGGCGTGGTGAACAGCTCCGAGAATTCGCAGCACATCGCCGACTGGTACACCTTCTCGCACATCCTGCACGGGTTCCTGTTCTATGGCTTGACCTGGCTGCTGTTCGCGCGGCTGCCATTCGTGTCTCTGTCCTGGCCCGCGCGCCTGATCGTCGCCATGCTGATCGAAGGCGCCTGGGAGATCGTCGAGAACTCGCCTTTCATCATCGAACGCTACCGCGCCGGCACGATCTCGCTGGATTATTTCGGCGACAGCATCGTCAATTCGGTTTCTGACAATCTGTCCATGATGCTGGGCTTCCTCGCCGCGCGCTTGCTGCCTGTATCGGTGACCGTCCTGCTCGGGCTCGCCTTCGAAATCATGCTGGCGCTCCATATTCGCGACAATCTGACGCTCAATATCCTGATGCTGATCCATCCGATCGAGGCGGTGAAACAATGGCAATCGGGTCCGCCGATCATCTGACGGCAAAAAAAGCGGCTTGTCCCGCCCCGCATCTGATCCTAGCTAAGGTCCCATGACAGACTTCTCCCCCCGCGAAATTGTTTCCGAACTCGACCGTTTCATCGTCGGCCAGGCCGATGCCAAGCGCGCCGTCTCGATCGCGCTGCGCAACCGCTGGCGGCGGCAGCAACTCGAAGGTTCCTTGCGCGAGGAGGTGCTGCCGAAGAACATTTTGATGATCGGCCCGACCGGCGTCGGCAAGACCGAGATCGCGCGGCGGCTCGCCAAGCTTGCCAACGCGCCGTTCCTGAAGGTGGAAGCAACGAAATTCACCGAGGTCGGCTATGTCGGCCGCGACGTCGAGCAGATCGTGCGCGATCTCGTCGAGGTCGCGATCTCTCAGGTCCGCGAGCGCAAGCGCAAGGACGTGCAGGCACGCGCACAGCTCGCCGCCGAGGAGCGCGTGCTCGACGCGCTGGTCGGTGCCAATTCCAGCGCCGCGACGCGGGACTCCTTCCGCAAGAAGCTGCGCGCGGGCGAGCTCAACGACAAGGAAATCGAGATCGAGACGCAAGGGGGCGGCAGCGGCTTTCCGATGTTCGAGATCCCGGGCATGCCCGGCGCGCAGATGGGCGCGGTCTCGATCGGCGACATCTTCGGCAAGCTCGGCGGGCGCAGCAAGACGCGGCGGCTGACGGTGGAGAGCTCGCACGAGATCCTCGTCAACGAGGAATCCGACAAGCTGCTCGACAGCGATCAGTTGACGCTGGAGGCAATCAGCGCGGTCGAGAACAACGGCATCGTGTTCCTGGACGAGATCGACAAGATCTGCGCCCGCGAAGGCCGCGCCGGCGGCGACGTCTCGCGCGAGGGCGTGCAGCGCGACCTGCTGCCGCTGATCGAGGGCACCACGGTCTCGACCAAGCATGGCGCGGTGAAGACCGACCACATCCTGTTCATTGCCTCCGGCGCCTTCCATGTCGCCAAGCCGTCCGATTTGTTGCCGGAATTGCAGGGCCGCCTGCCGATCCGCGTCGAGCTGCAGGCGCTGACCCGCGACGACATGCGCCGCATCCTGACCGAGCCCGAGGCCTCGCTGATCAAGCAGTATGTCGCGCTGATGCAGACCGAGGGCGTCACGCTCGACATCACCGACAACGCCATCGACGCGCTTGCGGACGTCGCGGTCGCCGTCAATTCCACCGTCGAGAACATCGGCGCGCGGCGGCTGCAGACCGTGATGGAGCGGGTGCTGGACGAGATCTCCTTCACCGCCCCCGACCGCAGCGGTGAGACCGTCAGGGTCGACGCCGATTTCGTGCAGAAGCACGTCGGCGACCTCGCCAAGAACGCCGATTTGAGCCGGTTCATTTTGTAATTTGACCGGGCCGCGCTATTTATTCCGCCGTCGTCCCGGCGAAGGCCGGGACCCATAAGCACCAGCGGTTATTGTTGGAAGAGATAGCGACTCCAGCCTTGGCTCAAAGCAAACATTCGTGGCTATGGGTCCCGGCCTTCGCCGGGACGACAACGGAAGGTGCCGCGCGTCGAGTGCCATATGCTCGCTGACTTTCAGAAAAACCGCTGGCGCATCCTGCTCGCGGTCAACGCCGCGATCATCGGCGGCGTCTTCGTTCACAAGATCCAGCTGCCGCCTTACGTCCCCTACATCCACCTCCTCGTCGACTATCATTTTGGCTTCATCAAGCGCGCGCTGATCGGGGCGATCGTCGCGCTGTTCACCGACAAGGTGCCGCTGTGGCTGGTGTTCGCGCTCGGCGGCGCGACATGGCTGGTGACGCTGGGGCTTTACGCGAGACTGTTCCAGAAGACTTTCGGCTTCACCACGAAGACATTGCCGCTGTTCGTCTTCATCGCGGGTTCGCCGTTCTTTCTCAAGAACTTCATGCACACGCTCGGCCATTTCGACATCTATGGCTGCGCGCTGGCGATCTTCCTGCTGCTGGTGCCGGCGGGATCGCTGCTGTTCGTTGCAACCGCTGCGCTGTTCTCGATCGTGCTCGTGCTGATCCACCACATCCATCTCCTGATGTATGTGCCGACCATCATCACCATCGTCGTGATCAGGCACTATCTGACGCACGGCTGCGATCGCACCAATGTCGCGTTCGGCATCATCGCCCTGCTTGCCGTCTCCGCGCTGTTCTTCGCCGCGCAGTTTTGGGGAACGATGCCGATCCCGGAGGCGGATTTCGTTGCCTACCTGAAGAGCCGGATGGCCGATCCGTCGCGGACCGACCTGCTGCAGTTTGCCTACATCTGGTATCAGCCGCTGGCGAAGGAGATTTCCGACACCTGGGGTCGCCTGCCGCACAACGTCCTCGGCGTGCCCGTGTTCGCGCTGCTGATCTGGCTGCACACACCGCTGTGGCGCTATTTTGCCAACCTGATCGGCGCGCTCAACGACACGCATCGCCGTCTCGTGGTCGCGGCGCTCGCCGGTGTCAGCCTCGCCTGTCTCGTGATGTTCGCGATGGTGTTCGACTATTCGCGCTGGATCTCGAACTGGGCGGTCTGCATGTTCCTGATCCTGCACGCGGTGAAGATGCTGCCCGCAGTTCGCGAGACGCCGCTGATTCCGGCGGAAGATCAGAAGACAAATATCATGGGCCTGATCGTCACGCTGATCCCGCGCGTCGGAATCGTGCGGCCGTTTTAGACGGTGCGCTCCCTCTCCCGCTTGCGGGAGAGGGTTGGGGAGAGGGTGTCTCCGCAGAGGGATTCCCCAAGAGGAGAGAGCCCTCACCCGCCGCGCTTCGCGCGACGACCTCTCCCGCAAGCGGGAGAGGTTGCAGCGAGCCTGCGGTTAATATCTCGCCCGCCTGATCCGCACGTAAAGCGCGCCCTCGCCGCCATGGCCGATGCCGGCTTCCTCGAACCCCACGACGAAGGCCCGGAATTCCGGCAGGCTCAGCCATTCCGGCACCTGACGGCGGAGCACACCGCTTTCGCCGCCGCTGCGGCCCTTGCCGGTGATGACGAGCACGAAGGTCAGACCATCATGATGGGCGCGGTGCAGGAAGCCGCTCAGAGCGCGATGGGCCCGCATCTGGGTCATGCCGTGCAGATCGAGGCGCGCCTCGATCTCGCTGCGCCCGCGCGACAGCTTTGTGCGCTCGCGCTTGCCGAGCGGCGCGAGCGGCGGCACCGCCGGCTTCGCCGCACGCGGTGCCGGGGCAGCGGCAATCGGACGTGGCGATGGCGCGAGCCGCGTGGCGGGCGCTGCAGGAGAAGGCTCGGTGCGCGGTGAAGCCTGTGCCTTGGCGACACGAGGCTTCCTGAGCGGCTTGACCTGCTTTGCGATCGTATCCCACAGCGCGCGCTCTTCCTCGCTCAGCGCGCGACGGCGCGGCGAGGGACGAGGCTCCAGCACGGGCGGACGGGACGATCGCTTCATTGCTGCCGATGGGAACGACTTTTCACCGGCCGCCGCGGCTCCTGAACTGGCTCGATCACGGGACGCGGCACCGGCAGCGGGACTGGACCGGCGACAGCGACCGTCTCGCTCTTGCTTTGCGCCACGGCTGCCGCCGGCTTGTCCTTCGCAGGATCGGTTTGCGGAAACAGTTTTGCAATTTTCTCCGAGGGCCGCGGATCCGGCACAGGCAGCCGCGCGGCGCGCGCTGTGGGATCGAGGCCCTTCGGCACCAGCATCACGAAATGCATGGCATGGCGCAGCCGCCCGGAGACGCGGCCGGCCTCCTGACCCGCGCCGAAATAGAGATCGGCGCGCGCCGGACCGATGATGGCCGAGCCGGTGTCCTGCGCGATCATCAACCGATGGAACGGCGTCTTCGCGCGTTCGGAATCGATCGGGAGCTCGCCTTCGATAAAAAACGGAGTGCCGTAGACGTGGAGCGACTTGTCGACCGCGATCGAACGTCCGGCCGTCAGCGGAATGCCCTGCGCGCCGACCGCCTCTTCCTTGTCGGACAGATTGACCTCGCGGAAGAAGATGTAGGAGCGGTTCTGGCGGCGCAGCTCCCTGGCGCCGTCAGGGGTCTGCGCCATCCACTCCCTGATCTTCTGCATCGACATCTCTTCCTTCGGAATGATGCCGCGCTCGATCAGGATGCGACCGACCGCCGTATAGGGATAGCCGTTATAGGCGTCGTAGTTGAGCCGGACCGTGCCGCCGTCGTCGAACTTGATCCGCGCTGAGCCCTGGATCTGGGCGAACAGCAGATCGGTCGGGTCCTTCAGCCAAGCGATCTCGAGTCCGCGGCCGGCGATCTTGCCGTCCTCGATCTCGGCGCGGTCATAATAGGGTACGAGCTTGCGGCGGCCGATCTTGCGATAGACCGGGCCCTTGTTGGGCAGGCTGACCGAATCCTGCTTGTAGCCGCGCACGAACAGGTTCGAGGGGCGGCGATAGACCGGGACGTTGTAGACCTCGGTCTGCGTGCGCGATCCCTCCAGCACCGGCTCGTAATAGCCGGTGACGAAACCGTCGGGCTCGCCGAGGCGCGAGATCCGCAGCGGTGCAAAATTCTCTTCGAAGAAGGTTTTGGCTTTGGCGTCGTCGGCAAGCTCGAGCGACTTGGCGACCCGGCAGGGTTCGCCCAGCGAGGCGCCTAAAGCCTTGGGTTCGGGAGCGCCGGTCTGCGCGCTGATCGGACGGCAGCTCGCGCGAAAGGTCTTGTAGGCGGCGAGATGATTGTCGTCGCTCCAGCCCTTCACGTCGGCCCAGGCCAGCGGCAGATATTGCGCGCCGGGAATCTCGAACGGCAGGGGAAGCTGCGGATACGGCAAGGCGCGCGGCGGCGCGGCAGGCAATTCCGGGAGATGATGGTGATGGCTGCGATAGTGGCGCCGCGCCGCCTCGGCGCCGAGTGAAAACGACGACAGCGCGACGGCACCTGCGCAAAGCGCCGTCGCGCTGGTCTTCAGGAAAACCTTAATTCGCGCTTCCGGTGCCAACCAGCTTCCAGTTCGGATCGCGAGAGGTGATGTCGCGGGCGAAAGTCCAGATGTCGGTGATGTCGGCGACCGTGTCGGCGCTGCCGTCGACGATGTTGCCGGTCTTGTCTCGGGTGGCTGAGATCATCTGCGAGACGAAGCGGATCGTGAGCTGGGCGGTGCGGTCGCGCAGCTCGGCGCCGACGAGCTCGGCCTTGTCGATCGAGACAAAGCGCGTCTCGGTCTTCTGCTCGTTCTTCTCGCGCTCCTTGATCGCGGCGTCGAAGCTTTCATAGACCTCCGACGACAGCAGGTCGCGCAGCGCGCGGCGGTCGCCATTGGCAAAGGCCAGCACGATCATCTCATAGGCGCCGCGGGCGCCGGAGATGAAATGGCGCGGATCGAAGGTGGAATCCTTTTCGACGATGGAGTCGAGACCCTGGGCGAGCACGGTGCCCGGCTCGGTCAGGCCCTTCCAGCGGTCGGAGGGCGGGGTCGGTTCGGCCGTCGGCGCCAAGGGGGCCTGGTCGATGACCTTGCCCGGCATGGTGACGACGTTCTTGTCCTGGGCACCCTGGAGCGCGTTGCGGTCGAACGGCGGCCGCTCGTTGCCGGTGCGCTGCCCCAGCACGCTACGCAGCCTCAAAAAGATGAAGACCGCCAGCGCCAGGAAGATGATGGTGTAGATGTCCACGTCGTATTCGCTTTCTGGTCGTCTGTAGAAGGGGCCGTCTCGAAAGGATCGTGCCGGGAAAATCGATCCGGCCAGTAGACCGTTCCATACCGGAACGGCAAGTCTACATCACCATTTCGGGTCCGCGCGTCCGGTCCGTGGGATGTAGGCACGAAATCTTGCCCGGCCAATGGCGCCTTTTGGCACAGCACCGAGTGTAGCGCGTTTTATGCTTAAGGGGAAACCCGATCCTGCCGGGAAATCGCGCATCTTCAATCGTTTAAGGCGCGGTTTCGCTGGATCGGCGGGATGGACGCCACAGTTGTGGGCGTGGCCGGAATTCCCCATCCGGGACCGTTCGTCCTTGTGGAACGAGGTAGCCCTATGTTAGCCAACCGCCGCGAAATTCAGCCCAATCGGGTAAGGAGACACTCTTATGACCAACGGTAACGGCACCCCTCCCGAGGCGGCCCAGGCTCCCCAGCTCAACGTCCTGGCGCAATATACCAAGGACCTCTCCTTCGAAAATCCGAATGCGCCCAGCTCGCTCCAGCAGCAGAGCCAGCCACCCCAGATCAACATCCAGATCAATGTCAGCGCCAACAACCTCAGCGAACAGGAGTTCGAGGTGACGTTGTCGGTCGAGGGCAAGGCCGAGACCGCCGGCAAGATCATGTTCTCGTTCGAGCTCGCTTATGCCGGCGTGTTCCGCATCTCCAACGTGCCGAAGGACAATTTGCATCCGCTGGTCATGATCGAATGCCCGCGCCTGCTGTTCCCGTTCGCCCGTGAGATCATCGCCACTGCCGTGCGCGACGGCGGGTTCCCGCCTTTGATGCTGGATCCGGTCGACTTCGTCGGCCTCTATCGTCAGAACATGGAGCGGCAAATGGCCGCTCAGCCGAGCGGCCAGGCTTAACCAGCCGAAGCGACCGCTGGAGCGGGCAAGAACTCGTTCCAGATCGCCTTGTCGCCGAGCGTTGCGATGAAGGCCCGGTGGGCCTCGCGCTCGGCGTCTGAAATCCGCGGTGGAAGCGGCGCCGGCCGCTGCCGCCGTGGCGCATCGGCAGCCCCATTGGCGCGAGTTTCCTCGGATTCGGAAGCCAGCAGCAGCTGCGATTGCCGCGCCCCGACCAGATCCACATAGACTTCCGCAAGCAACTCGGCGTCGAGCAAGGCGCCGTGCTTGGTGCGGCGTGAATTGTCGATCGCATAGCGCGAGCAGAGATCGTCGAGCCGGTTCGACACGCCGGGATGCTTGCGCCGTGCCAGCAGCAGCGTATCGACCAGCCGCTCACGCGGGATACCCGGGCGCTTGATCCGGTCGAGCTCGGCATTGATGAAGCTGATGTCGAACGAGGCATTGTGGATCACCAGCGGCGCGTCGCCGATGAACTCCAGAAAATCGTCGACGACTTCGTGAAACAGCTGCTTCGTCGCCAGAAACTCGGCCGACAGCCCGTGCACCGCAAAAGCTTCTGCCGGCATGTCCCTTTCGGGATTGATGTAGACGTGGAAACTCTGCCCCGTCGGCATGCGATTGAGCATCTCGACGCAACCGATTTCGACCAGGCGGTCTCCCCGCAGCGGATCGAGGCCGGTGGTTTCGGTGTCGAGAACGATTTCGCGCATAGTCCAGCAAGCCGTGTAAGGCGGCGAATCAGGCTCGCCGCTGCGGCATCTTAACGACCTCGGCCAGGATGTGCGCGATTTGAGCGCGCACCGGCTCGAGTCCATGCGACGTATCCACCACGAAATCGGCACGCTTGCGCTTTTCCGCGTCGGGAGTCTGCTTGGCGATGATGGCGTCGAGCTTGGCCTCGTCCATGGTGCCGCGCGCCAGCACCCGCTCGCGCTGCAGTTCCGGAGACGTCGTCACGACGACCACCGCGTCGACCCGCGTCTCGCCGCCCGTCTCGAACAGCAGTGGAATGTCCAGCACCACCACCGGCGCGTTGGCGGCTTCGGCGTCAGCGAAGAATTTCTTTCGGGAAGCGCCGAGCATCGGATGGACGATCTGCTCCAGCTGCTTGATGGCGGCAGGATCGTGCACCACACGCGCCGACAGTTTTGCCCGATCGACCTTGCCGTTCGCGGTGGTGCCGGGGAAGGCGGCCTCGATCGCGGGCGCAGCCTCACCCTCGTAAAGCTGATGGACGGCCGCATCGGCATCGTAGACAGGGACGCCAGCCTCCGCGAATAATTTCGCGGTGGTCGATTTGCCCATCCCGATCGAGCCGGTCAGTCCCAGGATCCGCATCAGCACCCAGCCATATCTGCCATTCACACCGCAACTAGCCGCTCGCGCCGCAGGAACGCAAGCAGCGACAGCAGCGGCAAACCGAGAATGGTGAAGTGGTCGCCCTCGATGCGCTCGAACAAATGGATACCCAGGCTTTCGAGCTGATAGCCTCCGACGCTGGTGGTGACGGCATCGCCGGCGATGTCGAGATAGGCCGAAAGCTCGGCCTCCGTCATCTGCCGCATGGTGAGGCGCGCGACCGAGATGTCCTCGAAGATGATCTCGCCGTCGCGTGCTATCGCCACGGCGGAATTCAGCTCATGGCTATGGCCGGAGAGATCGCGCAGTTGCGCCAGCGCCTGGGCGCGGCCCGCAGGCTTGTTGAAGAGGCGATCGCCAAGCGCCAGCGTTTGATCCGCACCGATGACGGTGCTTCCGGCGTGATGGGTCGAGACTGCCTTGGCCTTTTCGCGCGCCAGCAGCAGGGCAATCTCGCGCGGATCAGAAAGCCCGGAGGCGGCCTGGATCTCGCGCTCGTCGATATCAGCCGTGATCGCCTTGAACTCGAGCCCGGCATTCGCCAGCAGCATCTTTCGCGCGCTGCTCTGCGAGGCCAGGATCAACGAAGATTTGCCGAGCCACAGACCCATCGCGAAACTATCCCAAAACTATTCAGAAGGCCGGTTACGCTGGCGATCGCTGTAGAGTTTCATGATCGCCGCGGCGGTTTCCTCGATCGAGCGCCGCGTGACGTCGAGCAGCGGCCAATCGTGCTTGGCGCTCAGCTTGCGGGCAAATGCGACCTCCTCGGCGACCGACTGCTTGTCGGTATAGGTGTCGCTGCTGGAATCGGCGCCCATGGAGAGCAAGCGGTTCGTGCGCACCTGGATCAAGCGTTCCGGCGTCGCATGCAAGCTCACCACCAGCGGTCGCGTCAACGTTTCCAATTGCGACGGCACCGGAATGCCGGGAACCAGCGGCACGTTGGCAGTGCGGATGCCTCGGTTGGCAAGATAGATCGACGTCGGAGTCTTGGAGGTGCGGGAGACACCGACGAGCACCACGTCCGCATCGTCGAGCCCTTCGACATGCTGGCCGTCATCGTGGATCATCGTGTAGTTCAACGCGTCGATGCGCTTGAAGTATTCGGCGTTGAGCACGTGCTGGGCGCCGACCCGGCCGGTCGTGGCAGCTCCGAGATAGGCCTCGAACAACTGCATCACCGGGCCGATGATCGACAAGCTCGGAACATTGATTCCTTTGCACTTGTCCTCGAGCCTGGAGACCAGATCCTTCTCGAGCAGCGTGAACAATACGATTCCCGGTGCTTCCTCGATCTCGTCGAGCACGCGATCGAGCTGTTTCTGGCTGCGCACCAGCGGATAGACGTGTTCGACCGGCGTGACGTTGGCGTACTGGGCGGCAACGGCGCGCGCGACCGTGATCAGCGTCTCACCGGTGGAATCGGACACGAGGTGCAGATGGAAATAATTGTTCGAGGTCGGCACAAAAGCCCTTTGTATGAAGTCGGTGTGGTTTGTGGATTTCTGTGGACCTTAACCGCTCGGAAAGGGATGTGCGACACCGGGGGCGGGACAAGTGCCGATTTTCTTCACACCACTGCCCCTGAGAACAACTTCGACGCCCTGCCGAAAGGGAAACGGGATTGCGTCGATAACCCTCTTGATAAGCTGCCGACAGAAACGCGCAAGCCTTTGAAGCTGACCGACTTATCGAGAGTGGCCAGAGCGATCAGGGATATGTTGATGGATGTGAACAAGCGCGTGTGAACGGGCGGACGGAAATGTGTGAGTCCAATTCACCGTCACATAGACTCAAACCTTAAGAATCTAAGATTCTTATTGGAGAAGGGCGCTACGGACGGATATGTGTGCAGGCAAGACCTTAACGACTCCTTACTATCCCCAGCGTTCCCTTCGGCTGGGCAGGAATCCGGACCCCAGACATGTTTGAAGACGTCTACCTCTGGATCAAGGCGCTGCATGTGATCGCCGTCATCTCCTGGATGGCGGGCATGCTCTATTTGCCACGGCTGTTCGTTTATCATTGCGAGGCCGAAATCGGCTCGAAGCAGTCGGAAACATTCAAGGTCATGGAACGGCGGCTGTTCAAGGCGATCATCAACCCCGCCATGATCGTGACCTGGCTCGCCGGGCTCTATCTCGCCTGGGCCGGACACTGGTTCACTTTCGGCTGGCTGCACGTAAAACTGGCACTGGTCCTGGCGATGTCCGCGGTCCACGGCTTTTTTTCGCGCTGGCTGAAGGATTTCGCAGCGGACCGACGCCCCCGGAGTCAGAAATTCTATCGGATTATCAACGAAGTACCGACTGCCTTGATGATTCTTATCGTCATCATGGTGATCGTGAAGCCGTTCTAGGCAGGGTCGTGAACAATCGCTCAGTGCTTCTGCTTGCGGAGTGTGAGGCGATTTTCTATATTAGCAATATCCCACCCAACGCAGGCGGATGTGGTTGTGTCTGAGCTTTCCAGAGGCCGGACACCCCATCAGGTTTGAAGCCTCACCGGCACTCTCCTTGCCAGACCTGCGGACCTTGCCTTTTCGCGTCCGCATTTCAGAGCCTCCTCGCACCCCCTCCCCAGGTTACCCCACAGGACCACCCCAATGCGGGAAATCAAACTCCAGGACCTCAAGTCGAAGACGCCGGCCGAGCTCGTCTCGTTCGCGGAAGAGAACGGGGTCGAGAATGCCAGCACCATGCGCAAGCAGGAGCTGCTGTTCGCCATCCTCAAGCAGCTTGCGCTCGCTGAGACCGACATCGTCGGCGAAGGCGTCGTCGAGGTTCTCTCCGATGGCTTCGGCTTCCTCCGCTCGCCCGATGCGAATTATCTGCCGGGCCCGGACGACATTTACGTTTCGCCCTCGCAGATCCGCCGTTTTGGCCTGCGCACCGGCGATACCATCGAAGGCCACATCCGTAGCCCGAAAGAGGGCGAGCGCTATTTCGCGTTGCTGAAGGTCAACACGCTCAATTTCGAGGACCCGGAAAAGGCCAAGCACAAGGTCAATTTCGACAACCTCACGCCGCTGTTTCCGAATCAGCGCTTCCGTATGGAAATCGACGACCCGACGCGGAAAGACCTGTCTGCAAGGGTGATCGACATCGTCGCGCCAATCGGCAAGGGCCAGCGCGCGCTGATCGTCGCGCCGCCGCGCACAGGCAAGACCGTGCTGATGCAGAACATCGCGCATTCGATCGCGCATAATCATCCCGAGTGCTATCTGATCGTGCTCCTGATCGACGAACGTCCCGAAGAAGTGACGGACATGCAGCGCTCGGTGAAGGGCGAGGTGGTGTCCTCGACCTTCGACGAGCCGGCGGTGCGCCACGTCCAGGTCGCCGAGATGGTGATCGAGAAGGCCAAACGCCTGGTCGAGCATGGCCGCGACGTCGTGATCCTGCTCGACTCCATCACGCGTCTCGGCCGCGCCTACAACACCGTGGTGCCGTCATCGGGCAAGGTGCTGACCGGCGGTGTCGATGCCAATGCGCTGCAGCGGCCGAAGCGGTTCTTCGGCGCCGCCCGCAACATCGAAGAGGGCGGCTCGCTGACGATCATCGCGACCGCGCTGGTCGATACCGGCAGCCGCATGGACGAAGTCATCTTCGAAGAGTTCAAGGGCACCGGCAACTCGGAGCTGATCCTCGACCGCAAGGTTTCGGACAAGCGGACTTTCCCGGCGATCGACATTTCGCGCTCCGGCACCCGCAAGGAAGAGCTGATCACCGATCCGGTGGTCCTGAAGAAGATGTACGTGCTCCGCCGCATCCTGAACCCGATGGGGACGATGGACGGAATCGACTTCCTGCTCGACAAGCTGCGCTCGACCAAGAGCAATTCCGAGTTCTTCGACTCGATGAACACCTGATTGCAGTGCAATATGATCAAAGGGCGCCTCCGGGCGCCCTTTTTTCGTTGTGCGGCTTTGCTGCAGCGAAGGTGCAGCATGGCGGGGTGTTCGTCGCTTGGACTACATTTTATATAAGTTATTGATATTGTTGTTGAATAATGTGATATCGGAGCGCTGCCCATTCCGTTGGGAGTGGCTTTTGCAGCAGACGCTCGCGAATTTGGTGCATCGCAATATAGATTTTGCTGCGGGAATTGGTGCAGCAAAATCGCGTGATTTGTCGGCCAAAACGGACGTTTGCCTTTTTCCTGTCAGCCGGACAAATAGGCCATGCATCCGCGAGACCACACGATCTTTGCACTGTCGTCCGGCCGTCCGCCGAGCGCGCTTGCGGTGGTGCGCGTCTCCGGGCCAGGCGCCAGCCTGGGGCTGACGACGCTGGCGGGCAAGCTGCCGGCGCCGAGACAGGCCAGCCGCCGGCTGCTTCATGACGGCGCGGGTCAGCCGATCGACGATTCGGTGGTGCTGTGGTTTCCGGGGCCTGGCAGCGCGACCGGCGAGGACGTCGCCGAATTTCACGTCCATGGCGGTCGCGCGGTGCTGGCCGCACTCTTCACCGCTATTTCTTTAATTCCGAATATGCGCGCCGCTGAGCCCGGCGAATTCACCCGGCGCGCCTTCGAGAACGGCAAGCTCGACCTGACCGAGGCGGAGGGCCTCGACGATCTCATTCATGCCGACACCGACCGCCAGCGCCGCCAGGCGTTACGGCAATTGCAGGGCCTCCTCGGCAATCGCGCGCGCGACTGGCGCGAGCGCATCATCGAGGCCTCGGCTCTGATCGAGGCCGGCATCGATTTCTCCGACGAGGGCGATGTACCCGCCGAGTTGATGGCGCCTGCCGTAAAGGCGATCGTTGCGCTTCACGACGAAATCGCAGAAGTCCTTGCGGCACAGGGACAAGCTGAACGTTTGCGCGACGGCTTGGTGGTCGCGATCGCCGGCGAGCCGAATGTCGGCAAGTCGACGCTCATCAACCAGCTCGCGCGCCGCGACGTCGCGATCGTCTCGCCGCATGCCGGCACGACACGCGATGTGATCGAGGTGCAGCTCGATCTCGATGGCTACCCCGTCACGGTGATCGACACCGCCGGCATTCGCGAGACCGACGATCCCGTGGAGCAGGAGGGTGTCCGCCGGGCGCGAGCGCGAGCCGAAGACGCCGACCTGGTGTTATGGCTGGTGGAGGCTGGGCGCGCCGTCGATCCGGCCGCGATGCCGTTGCTAGGGAAGTCTGGCAACGCAAGCAGTCCCTCCGGCGGCTCGGTCTGGATCGTGCGCAACAAGATCGATCTAGGCGGGGTCGAGGACGTCGGGCCGCGCGGTGAGTTCGGAATTGCGGCGAGCCGGGGGGACGGCATTCCCGAGCTGGTCGATGCCCTGGTGAAATTCGCTGCCGAGTTCTTCGGAACGACGGAGGGCGCGTTGGTGACCCGGGCCCGCCAGCGGGATCTGCTGCGCCGGGCAGCGGACAGCTTGCGCCGGAGTCTTGAGCTCGTAGAAGAGGGTGAGGAGCTTGCCGCCGAAGAGCTGCGCGCGGCCGCCTATGCCTTGGGCCGGCTACTGGGTCGGGTGGATGTCGAGGACGTCCTTGGGGCGATTTTTCAGAAGTTCTGTGTTGGAAAGTAGGGCTAGTTCTTCATTGTAGAACTAGCCGTTGTTCCAATTCTTCGTTTCACGTGAAACGCGGCCGGCGCTGTTCCAAGATGTTTCACGTGAAACATTGAGGTTCACTCGGCCGCCCGCGGGAGTGACTGCTCTGCGTGCGATGGCGCCTTTAAGGAGCTGGTGTGCGGAAGGGGCGCAATGTCGGGAGTACGGCTCTGCCGTTGGCCTTTCCAATCGTCCCCCTCACTGGTTGCGACCTACGGACCACGCGTTTCCCTTCATAATCCCCATTTTCCCCTCACTAAAATGGTAATCTTTCCAAGGGCCATTCTACTGTGCATGGGTTGTTTTCGCGAAAAACACTTGGGCTCCCCTTTGCCTAGTTTCACGTGAAACAACCGCCCCCTCCAGTTTCCACTTCCGGCTTCCCCGCCTGTGAGTTAGAAGTCCGCCATGCGAACAGAGCGAGAGAGCTTCGACGTCATCGTGATTGGCGGCGGCCACGCCGGCTGTGAGGCCGCGGCGGCATCAGCCCGGACGGGTGCAGCGACCGCTTTGGTGACGCACCGTTTCTCCACGGTCGGTGCGATGTCCTGCAATCCCGCCATTGGCGGTCTCGGCAAGGGCCATCTGGTTCGCGAGGTCGATGCGCTCGATGGTCTGATGGGACGGGTCGGCGACGCCGGGGGCATCCAATTTCGCGTCCTCAATCGTCGTAAGGGCCCGGCGGTCCGTGGTCCGCGCGCGCAGGCCGACCGGAAGCTCTATGCCGCCGCAATGCAGGCGGCGATCCGGGAGACCGAGGGTCTTTCCGTTGTCGAAGGCGAGGCGGAAGAGCTGATCGTGGTCGAGGGGCGGGTGACCGGCCTGCGCCTGGCAGATGGCCGCGAACTTCGGGCAGGGGCTGTCGTCGTCACCACCGGCACCTTCCTCCGCGGTCTGATCCATCTGGGCGAGAAGAACTGGCCGGCCGGCAGGGTTGGCGAGGCGCCGGCGATGGGCCTTTCGACCTCGTTCGAGCGCGCCGGGTTCACCCTCGGACGGCTCAAGACAGGGACCCCGCCGCGTCTGGATGGCACGACCATCGACTGGTCGGCGGTCGAAATGCAGCCGGGGGACGAGCCTCCGGAGCCGTTTTCGGTGATGACCCAGCGGATCACGACGCCGCAGATCCAGTGCGGGATCACGCGGACCAATTCCGCGACCCACGAGGTGATCCGGGCCAATGTCCATCGCTCTCCGATGTACTCCGGCCAGATCAAGAGCTCCGGACCGCGCTATTGCCCCTCGATCGAAGACAAGATCGTTCGCTTCGGCGATCGCGACGGTCACCAGATCTTCCTGGAGCCGGAAGGGCTCGACGACAGCACTGTCTATCCCAACGGCATCTCGACTTCGCTGCCGGAGGAGGTCCAGCTCGCCATCCTCGCAACCATTCCGGGCCTGAAGCGGGTGAAGATGGTCCGGCCGGGCTATGCCATCGAATACGACCACGTCGATCCCCGTGAGCTCGATCCGACCCTCCAGACCAAGCGTCTGCGTGGCTTGTTCCTGGCCGGGCAGATCAACGGCACGACCGGATACGAGGAAGCCGCCGGCCAGGGCATCGTGGCCGGACTGAACGCGGCGTTGGCGGCGAGCGGCGCCGCGCTGACGGTGTTCGACCGGGCGGACGGCTATCTCGGCGTCATGATCGACGACCTCGTCACCCGCGGCATCAGCGAACCCTATCGGATGTTCACCTCCAGGGCCGAGTACCGGCTGACATTGCGTGCGGACAATGCCGATCAGCGTTTGACCGAGAAGGGCATCGCCCAGGGATGCGTTGGCAGCGCCCGGACGGTGCATCATCGCGCCAAGATGGACGCCCTGAATGCGGCTCGATCGCTCTCGAAGTCGCTGGCGATCACCCCGAACGAGGCCATCAAGCATGGTCTGTCCCTGAATCGGGACGGCCAGCGGCGGTCGGCCTTCGAGCTGATGGCGTATCCCGATATCGGCTGGAGCCAAGTCCGCGCGATCTGGCCGGAGCTCGCCGCCATTGATCCCGTCATTGCCACCCATCTTGAGATCGACGCGAAGTACGATGTCTATCTGGAGCGCCAGAGCGCCGACGTCGAAGCCTTCAGGCGGGACGAGGGGATGGTGCTGTCGGACGTCGATTACCAGCAGGTCCCCGGTCTCTCCAACGAGGTGAGGGCCAAGCTGGAGAAGGCTCGGCCGTTCACCGTTGGCCAAGCCGGCCGGATCGACGGCATGACGCCGGCGGCCCTCGGCATCCTTGGGGCCTATCTTCGCCGCGAAGCGCGGAAGACTTCCAAAGCAATCGCATAGGTTTCACGTGAAACAGCGCGGGCCGGGCGGCGGCAGATCGTCATCAGGAAAACCCTCGGCGGGTGAGGGTGCCGGTCGTCGCTCCGACCCGGCGCCGACCCGGCCGAAGATCGACAAGGCCAGCGCCAACGATCGATCCCTGGACGCCGTGATCGCGGCCGACAAGGTTGCGGCGCTCAAGCTCGCGCCCGTTTCACATGAAACCGAGGCCCGGCTCGATCGCTACATCGCACTGCTCCGGGAGTGGCAGGCCAAGACCAACCTGGTCGCGCCTTCGACATTGCCGCATCTCTGGACCCGGCACATCGCCGATTCGCTTCAGCTCGTCGCTCTCGCCCCGTCCGCCCAACGCTGGGCCGACCTCGGCAGCGGCGGCGGCTTTCCGGGAATCGTCCTGGCCTGCGCCATGGCGGGGACCGTCGGGGCGAGCGTCCATCTGGTCGAGCGAATCGCCAAGAAGGCGGCCTTCCTCCGCGAAGCCATTCGCGTCACGACATCTCCGGGAGTCGTACATCTCGCTGAGATCGGGGATAATGTGGATAGAATCACCGGCCCTGTCGATTGCGTCACCGCGCGTGCGCTGGCTCCGCTACATCAACTTATCGGCTTTGCGGAGCCGCTGATGCGCCAGGGCGCAAAAGCGTTGTTTCTTAAGGGTCAAGATGTAGAGTCTGAATTGACCGAAGCCACTAAATATTGGAATATTCAGCCGCAGCTTCACCAAAGCCGGACAGGCGACGGTTGGATCGTCGAGCTGGCTTCCGTCGAACGGCGCGGGTGAGGCGTCAGGGGCCGAGTGGGGAATTTGCGATGAGCGTGATTGACGAGCCGCAGCAAGAACAGACCGCCGCCGTCCCGCAGGGCCATCCGCGCATCCTGGCGCTGGCGAACCAGAAGGGCGGCGTGGGAAAAACAACCACGGCGATCAATCTCGGCACGGCGCTCGCTGCGATCGGCGAACGTGTCCTGATCGTCGATCTCGATCCGCAGGGCAACGCCTCGACCGGCCTCGGCATCGATCGCCGCAACCGCTCCTGCTCGACCTATGACGTTCTGGTAGGCGAGGCGAGCCTGCGGGAAGCGGTGGTCTCGACGGCTGTGCCACGGCTGCATATTGCGCCGTCGACCATGGATCTCTCCGGCCTCGAGCTCGAGCTCGGCACCACGCCCGGTCGTGCGTACAAGCTCCGTGACGCGATCAGCGCGCTCAACAACAACGTCTCTCCCGACGCCGATTACACCTACGTGCTGATCGACTGTCCGCCCTCGCTCAACTTGATCACCGTGAACGCGATGGCGGCTTCCGACGCGATCCTGGTGCCGCTCCAGTGCGAGTTCTTCGCGCTCGAAGGTTTGTCGCAATTGCTGCAGACGGTGGAGCAGGTACGCTCGACGCTCAATCCGAACCTGTCGATCCACGGCATCGTGCTGACCATGTTCGACTCGCGCAACAATCTCTCGAACCAGGTCGTTGCCGACGTCCGGCAGTTCATGGGCGAGAAGGTCTACAAGACCATGATCCCGCGCAACGTGCGCATCTCGGAGGCGCCGTCCTACGGCAAGCCGGTGCTGGTCTACGACCTCAAATGCGTCGGCAGCGAAGCTTATCTGCGGCTCGCCACCGAAGTAATCCAGCGCGAGCGCGAGCTGCGGACGACGCATTGATGTTGCCGTAGGGTGGGTTAGCCGAAGGCGTAACCCACCACTGTCGATCTCCGCGGAAACAGAAGAGGTGGGTTACGCCGAGCAGATACGCTTCGCGCATCTGCAGGGCTAACCCACCCTACGATTCGAAATTCAGTTCTGGAGTGCTGCAGCGTGAATCCAAGGGAGCTGGCGATGGCCGACGAAGCGCGTTCGCGATTGGGCCGGGGTCTTGCGAGTCTGATCGGTGACGTCGGGGGCGAGGCTCAGCATGTCGATCGGCCGCGCGCGCAGCGCAAGGTGCCGATCGAGTTCATCAAGCCCAATCCGCGCAACCCGCGCCGCACCTTTTCGGAAAGCGAGCTCAGGGAGCTTAGCGATTCGATCAGGCAGCACGGCGTGATCCAGCCGATCGTGGTGCGCCCGGTGAAGGGGGCGCAGGACCGCTTCGAGATCATCGCCGGCGAGCGGCGCTGGCGCGCCTCGCAAATGGCCGGCCTGCACGAAGTGCCGATCGTTCCCGTCGACATCAGCGACAGCGATGCGCTGGAGTTCGCGATCGTCGAGAATGTGCAGCGCGAAGACCTCAACCCGATGGAAGAGGCGCTCGGCTATCACGCGCTCGCCAACGAGTTCAAACGCAGCCAGGACGACATCGCCAAAGTCGTCGGCAAGAGCCGCAGCCACATCGCCAACATGATGCGGCTGACGAAGCTTCCTGCGGAGGTACAAGCGTTGATCACGAGCGGTGAGCTGACCGCGGGTCATGCCCGCGCGCTGATCGGCGTGCCTGATCCGCTCGCAGCCGCCAAGCGCATCGTCGAAGAAGGCCTCAACGTCCGCCAGACCGAGGCGCTGGCGCATGAAGAGGGCGTGCCGGAGCGCAAGCCGCAGAAGGCCCGCACGGGAGCAAAGGAAAAGGACCCTGATACGGTCGACCTGGAGAAGCGCGTCAGCGACGCGCTCGGGCTCAAGGTCACGGTGAGCCACCGCGACCCCGGCGGCTCGGTCCAGATCAACTACCGCAACCTCGATCAGCTCGACGAGGTCATGCGGCGGCTGGCAAAGGGCGCGGTGTAGGCCGCTCTCGGTGCCGTCCTGGCGAAAGCCAGGACGACATGCCGATTCGACACGTCATTGCGAGCGTAGCGAAACAATCCAGAATCTTTCCGGGGAGAGATTCTGGATTGCTTCGTCGCAAGGGCTCGTCGCAATGACGAGGGGACAGACAGAGCGGGTGCTCAGCCCCGCCGCTTCGCGTTCGCGGCGATCGCCATCAGCGTGCGCTGGGCGATGGCGGCGGCGAGGGTGGATTGCTTGCGGGTGTCGAGCGCGGCGGTCGCGAGCTGCTCGATGATGGCGGCGAGCCGCGCCATGCTGAAATTACGCAGTGCGGTTTCGACCGCGGGCTTCCGCGAAAAATGCAGGCGCGGATAGCCGCTGTCGAGCACGGCGGAAGCGGGCGTGCCGTCGGCGATCGCGAGCGCGGATTTGTGCAGCCACGCCGCCTGACGCTGCGCCGCAGAGATGATCACGCCGGGGTAGGTGCCGGCGATCATGGCTTTGGCAAATTCGTTCTCGACGATCTCGGGCCGGCCGGCGAAGGCACCATCGACGATCGGATCGAGTTTCAGCTCCGACGCATCGGCGACGACAGCCATCACGTCATCCAGCGTGATCTCGCCCTTGCCGTGGGCATAGAGCGTGAGCTTGCGCAGCTCGTTGCGGGAGGCCTGGCGGTCGCCGCCGAGGAACGACATCAGCACCGCGCGGGCATCCTGCGCGATGCGCAAATTGGCGATGCGAAGCTCGTCTTCCATCAGCTTGGCGAGGTCGCGCTCGGTATCGGGATAGCAGGCGATCGCGACGGCCGTCTTGGCGCGTTCGCAGGCCTTGCGCAGTGGCGATTCCGGGCGCAGCTCGCCGGCCTCGATCACGATGCGGCAATCCTTGACGCCCATCTCCGCCAGCGTGTCGATAGCGCTGGCAAAGCTGCGCGAGCCGGCGCGCACGCGGATGGCGCGGCGGCCGCCGAACAGCGGCACCGTCATGGCCTCGTCGACGAGGCGCGACGGCTCGGCGGAGAGCTCGTCACCATCGACCTTGACCAGTGAAAAGGGATCGTTGAGATCGTCGACAGCCGAGGCGATCAGCGCATCCGCGCGTTCGCGGACCAGGCCGGCGTCAGGACCGTAGAGCAGGATGATCGGACGGCCCGCATCGGGGCGGGCGAGAAAGGCGTCGATCTCTTTTCCGCGCAGCGCGACCATGTTGCCTGGGGGTCGTCATTCCGGGCGAACCGGGATGACGGGATGAATTAAGTGCCCGCGGTGAAGAACGAGGCGAGGCGAGTCGTGATGTTCTCTGCGATCTCGTTGGCGGCACGATCCTCGGCATCACGTATCGCGCGGTTGCGGCTGAAGCGCTGATAGGAGCCGGGCATGTCGTAGGACACGCGGGAGAACGTCGTGCCGGTCATCACCGACCTGCCGCTGACCACCTCGATCAGATTGTACTGGGCGTCGAGGCCGTAGTTTTCGCTGCTCGGCAGGCCGGTATTGGGATTGACGATCAGCGACGTCTTGCTGCTTGCGAAGCGGATCTCGAGGCGGTGGGTCGGCGGCATGCCGGTGGCGGTGCCATAGAGCTTGAAGGCCAGCGCGTTGCGGACCTCGACGCCGACGCGGGCCTCGCGCGACGCATTGGCCTTGGCGATCGGGGGCAGATCGACCCCCATCAGCTTCTCGCGCAGGCCGGGGGTGCCGTCGGTGTGCTCGGCATACATCGGGTGGAAGCAGCCGGCCGTCATGGCCGCCAGTGCGGCGACCGCCAGCAAGCGGGCTGCGATGCGGATCCTAGCCGACAACATTCACGATCCTCTTGGGGACGATAATCACCTTGCGGACGGGCTTGCCGTCCAGGGCCAGTGTTACCGCATCGAGGGCCAAAACGGCAGCCTCGATTTCCGGATTCTCGGCCGCTGTTGCAACTGTGACCTCGCCCCGCTTCTTGCCGTTGACCTGGACCACCAGGGTCACACTGTCTTCAACCAGCAAATCGCGTTCGATTTGGGGCCAATTGGCCTCGGAAACCAGCCCGCTGTGGCCCAGAACCTGCCAACACTCCTCGGCCAGATGCGGCATCATCGGGGAGAACAGCTGGACCAGGATCTGGCTGGCCTCCCGGATCGCCCAGGCCAAGTCTGGAGCCGGCTGGCCGGGACGCTGCAAGACCTCCGCAAACGAATTGGTGAATTCGCGGATATGGGCGAGGCAGACGTTGAAGTGCAGCCGCTCGATCCCGGTGGTGACCTTGTCCAGCGCGCCATGGGCGGCCTTGCGCAAGGCGGTGGCGTCCGGGCCGAAGCTGGCCGGCCGGGCCGCCGGCGCGGTCTTGCCGGGCTCAATTGAGTCGTTCACCAGCCGCCACAGCCGCTGCACGAACCGCGAGGCACCCTGGACGCGCTCATCGCTCCAGATCACGTCGCGCTCGGGCGGGGAGTCCGACAGCATGAACCAGCGGGCGACGTCGGCGCCGTAGGTCTCGATGATGTCGTCGGGGTCGACCGTGTTCTTCTTCGATTTCGACATCTTCTCGATCGGGCCGATCTGGATGTCTTCGCCTGACGTCAGCAGCGTGGCGCGTCGGCCGTTCGCGCCGGTCTCGACCTTCACCTCGACCGGCTGGACATAGGTGCCGTCGGCCTTCTGGTAGGTCTCGTGCACCACCATGCCCTGCGTGAACATGCCGGCGAACGGCTCGTCCAGTGCGATGTGCCCGGTCGCCTTCATCGCGCGGGTGAAGAAGCGGCTGTAGAGCAGATGCAGGATCGCGTGTTCGACGCCGCCGATATACTGGTCGACCGGCAGCATGCGGTTGGCGACCGCAGGCGTCGTCGGCGCGTTCTCGTTCCAGGGATCGGTGAAGCGCGCAAAGTACCAGGACGAATCCACGAAGGTGTCCATGGTGTCGGTTTCGCGGCTAGCCTTGCCGCCGCAATGCGGACAGGTGACGTGCTTCCAGGTCGGATGATGATCGAGCGCGTTGCCCGGCTTGTCGAAGCTCACATCCTCCGGCAGCACCACCGGGAGGTCGGCATCCGGCACCGGCACCACATCGCATTTCGGGCAATGGATGACGGGGATCGGGCAACCCCAATAGCGCTGGCGCGAAATGCCCCAGTCGCGCAGGCGGAAGTTCACCTGGCGCTCGCCGACCGGCGCGTTGCCGCGCAGCTTGGTCTCGAGACGCTTCGCTACCTCGTCCTTGGCCTGATCGATGGTCATGCCGTCGAGGAAGCGCGAATTGATCATGCGGCCGTCACCGTCATAGGCGGTATCGATGATGACAAAGCTCTTGGGATCTTGGCCTTCGGGGCACACCACCGGCGTGTTGCCGAGAGCATATTTGTTGACGAAGTCGAGATCGCGCTGGTCGTGGGCGGGGCAGCCGAAGATGGCGCCGGTGCCGTATTCCATCAGCACGAAGTTGGCGACATAGACCGGCAGCTTCCAACTCGGGTCGAACGGGTGAGCCGCGCGGATGCCTGTGTCAAAACCCTGCTTCTCGGCGGTGTCGATGATCTCCTGCGCCGTGCCCATCCGCTTGATCTCGCCGATGAACTCGGCGAGCTTCGGATTCTTCGCCGCGGCGGCCTGCGCCAGCGGATGATCGGCCGAGATCGCCATGAACTTCGCGCCGAACAGCGTGTCGGGGCGCGTCGTGAAAATCTTCAGTTCGCTCTCGCCGGCCGGCGTCGTCGCCGCATCAAGCGCGAAGCGGATCAACAGGCCCTCGGACCGGCCGATCCAGTTGCGCTGCATCAGCCGCACCTTGTCGGGCCAGCGATCCAGCGTATCCAGGGCCGACAGCAGCTCCTGCGAGTACCTCGTGATCTTGAAGACCCACTGGTTCATTTCCCGTTGTTCGACAACGGCACCCGAACGCCAGCCTTTGCCGTCGATCACCTGCTCGTTGGCGAGCACGGTCATGTCGACAGGGTCCCAGTTCACCTTGCGCTTTTCGCGCTCGGCGAGGCCTTCGCGCAGGAAGTCCAGAAACAACTTCTGCTGGTGCTTGTAGTAGCTGGGATCGCAGGTCGCGATCTCGCGGCTCCAGTCCAGCGACAGCCCGATCGAGCGGAGCTGCTTCTTCATCGCGGCGATGTTGTCGTAGGTCCAGGCCTTCGGCGCCACCTTGCGCTCGATCGCGGCGTTCTCGGCCGGCAGGCCGAAAGCGTCCCAGCCCATCGGATGCAGCACGTTGAAACCCTGGGCGCGCATGAAGCGGGCCAGCACGTCGCCGAGCGTGTAATTGCGGACATGGCCGATATGGATGCGCCCCGACGGGTAGGGGAACATCTCCAGCACATAATATTTAGGCCGCGGATCGTCGTTCTTGGAGACGAAGATCGCCTGTTGGTCCCAAGCGGCTTGCCAGCGCGGTTCGGCGTCGCGGGCGTTATAGCGTTCGGAGGTCATGGAATCGTTGGGTTTTCGTGGATCTGGGCCGTCTAAAGACGGCGGACTAGGCCATAGAAGTCCTCAAGGGGTCAATGGGTTGCCGCAATTTGGGAACCTTCGGCGCTGCACCGCATAACTACTGAGGCCGCGTTGGGGCGTGATTAGGGGTCGATGCGAGTTTGCGACTGACCAGAACTCTCAAGATTCGCGATGGACGCCAGCTTCGACGATCTCGATTACGACTATGCCGCGTCCGTTGCCGAACGGGCGATGCGGAGCATGGCCGAACAGCGGATCCCTGCCACGCCGGCCAATTTCGCCGTCTGGTTTCGCTATTTCGCGGGCAGCCATGATGATCTGCGCAACGCCATCGACCTCCTGATCGATCATAACCGTCCCTTCGACGTCAGGACCAATCAGGATCTGTTCGAGACCTATGTCGCGCCCAAGGGGGGCGCTATCGTCTCGGAGACCTCGGAGCGGCTGCATGCTCTCATGGGGGCGGCGAAGGATTTTCTTGCGACTGCGATTGCCGACAATCACTCCCAGATGCAGGCGATCAACGAGGTCGCGGACCAGGGCAAGGCCGGCGTCGATCCCAAAGCGCTGGTTGCCCAGCTCATGAACGAGCTGGGCCGCGCGGCCACCCGCGCGACGCGGCTAGAGGCGGGCTTTGCAGAAAAGACCCGCGAGCTCGACGTGATCCGCGCCTCTCTCTCCAGATCCGAGGAGCGTGCCCGCACCGATACGCTCACAGGCCTCGCCAACCGCCGGGCGCTCGATGAATTCCTGCGCAAGGCGCAGGCGACTGCGGACTGGGGCGAGTCGCTCAGCGTGCTGATGCTCGACATCGACCACTTCAAGACCTTCAACGACAGTTTCGGCCACGGCGTCGGCGACCAGGTCCTGCGCCTGATGGCCAAGGTGCTGCGCGAAAAGGTCCGCGAGCAGGACCTGTCGGCCCGCTATGGCGGCGAGGAGTTGATCGCGGTGTTGCCGGATGCCGATCTCGCCGTCTGCGCCCAGATTGCCGAGCGCATCAGGCACGCGATCGCGGAATGCAGGATCACGCGCCGGTCGACCGGCGAGGTCCTTCCCCATATTAGCGTGTCGATTGGTGTTGCGCAGTACCGGAGCGGCGAAGCGATCACCGATCTCATCGAGCGCTGCGATCGTGCGCTCTATCTCGCCAAGAACAGCGGCCGCAATCGCGTTGTCACTGAGATCGAGCTCGATCAGGCTGGGGCTGCGGGTTAGCCCTCAACCCGCCATCATCATTTCCGCCGCGCCGTTGTCGATCACCGTGATGCCGTGCTCGACGACGTTGTTGCGACCGCGGTGCTTGGCGGCGTAGAGCGCGGCGTCGGCGGCTTCGATCAAATCGCCCGGACGCAAGCTCTCGTTGGGCTTTGTCGCGGCAACGCCGATCGAGACGGTGACGATCATGTGGTCGGAGGTGATGTGCGGCAGGCACAGCTTCAGCACGGCCGCGCGCGCCTGTTCGCCGATTTCGACGGCACGCGCCACGTCGGTGTTCGGCAGCAACAGGCAGAATTCCTCGCCGCCGTAGCGGGCCGCGAAGCCCATCGTGTCGGCGGCGATGCCGGACAGTGATTCGCCGAGCCTGGTCAGGCAGGAATCGCCTTCGAGATGGCCATAGGTGTCGTTGAACAGCTTGAAATGGTCGACGTCGATCATCAGAAGCGCGAGGTCGCTGCCATATTGCTGCGCGCGCATCCATTCGAAGTCGAGGCGGCTCTGGAAGCCGCGGCGGTTGGCGAGCCCCGACAACATGTCGATCGAGGCCATCACCGTGAGCCGGTCATTGCTCGCCATCAGCTCGCGTTCGCGCTGGCTGAGCTGCGCGGCCATCGCGTTGAACGCGCGGGCCAGCGGCACGAACTCGGCCGGCAGGCGATTGCGCGCGGCGCGCGCCGACAGATCGCCCTCGCCCAGACGCTTGGCCATGTCGGCGAGCATCCTGATCGGCTTGATCACCAGTTTCTCGGCTGCGATCAGCGCGCCGAGCAGCACGAATAGCACGACGAAAGCGAGCTGGAGATAGGCGGTGCGGATGTCGCGGCTCACGGCCGCGGACACCTTGTCCTCGTCGATGCTGGCGATCAGGCGGGCATTGGTCCCGGCGATGCGGATATAGCTGACCGCGCGGCGGGAGCCGTCGGCAGCGAGGAAAGAGAGTGAGCCTTCGTCCTGGTCCGACCTCAGCGCCTTGTCGGCGATCGCGGACATCAGCGGCATGTTGTCGAGCGGACGGCCGATCGCGCTATGCTGGTCGGCCGGTGCCGCCAGCACGATGCCGGCGCTGTCGACCAGCACGGCCGTGATGCCGGCGCGGCCACCCAGATTGCTCATGACCTTCGACATCCAGTCGAGGTTGACGGTGGCGAGCACGACGGCATCCGCTACGCCGCTAAAGGCGGACACCGGGTAGACCGCCATGACGGTCGGTGTTAGCACCGGGCGCGACAGGATGAAGTCGCTCAGCACGAAACGGCCGGTTTCCTGCGCCTGCTGGAAGTAGGGCCGGTCGCTGAGGTCGAGACCGACATACATGTTGTTGGTGGCGCACTGGATGCGTCCGTCCTGGCCGGCAATCAGAAGCGTGCGGATCCAGGGGAGATTTGACGGCAGGCTCGCGCGCAGCACGTCACAGCTCTTGCTGATGCCGCCGGCGGAGGCGCGGATGAAAGCTTCCGATTTCAGGATGGTCTCGACCGACGAGATCACCTCGCGCTGCGCATCGGCGCTGTGCCTTGCAACGGTGGTGAATTCGGCCGTGGCCTGCGCGATCTGCCTCGTGCGCGTGTCTTCAAGCGAACGGATGCGCTCGAACATCAGAGGCGTCACCAGAATCACCGCGAGCAACGCAAGCCGCGCCCGGATTCCGAGAACCTGCTTGAGTTTCGCTCGTTTGCGGTTGAAACTGACGTTTGCCATCTTCGCTGCCCACCCCGCAGCCAAGGTAAAGCAAAGGGTTCAAAAACTCTTTCTTGAACTCGGTAAAATTAGAACTAGCTCCGCAACAACAACTCCGATGCGACATCATGACTGAAGCCAACGCCGCGCCGCTAACCGGCCATTCACCAAACGCGCTCGCCGCGGTCGAAGCCGAAATCGCGCGCGCCTGCAAGGATGCGCGCCGCGAACGTGGCTCCGTGACGCTGATCGCGGTATCGAAAACTTTCGCCGCGGATGCAATTACCCCAGTCATCGACGCCGGACAGCGCGTATTCGGGGAGAATCGCGTGCAGGAGGCCAAAGGCAAGTGGCCCGCGTTAACTTCTGGTTACTCCGATATCGCGCTGCATCTGATCGGGCCGCTGCAATCCAACAAGGCGAAAGAGGCGGTCGCGCTGTTCGATGCCATCCATTCGGTCGACCGTCCGAGCATTTGCCAGGCGTTAGCCAAGGAAATCGAATCCCAGAACAAGCACCCGGAATTGTTTGTCCAGATCAATATCGGTGAGGAGCCGCAGAAGGCGGGCATCGCCCCCGGCGAGGCCGATGCTTTCATCGCGAGCTGCCGCGACAGCTATGGGCTGACGATATCGGGGTTGATGTGCATCCCGCCGGTAGACGAGCCGCCGGCGGCGCATTTCGCGCTGACCGCCAAGATCGCCGCGCGCAATGGATTGAAGAAGCTCTCGATGGGAATGAGCGCGGATTATGCGACCGCGATCATGCTCGGCGCCACCCATGTGCGCGTGGGAAGTGCGATCTTCGGGCACCGGTGAGAGCTGTAAGCCTGGGTCGCGCCCGGCAACGGCTATCGATTTCGTCATTGCGAGCGCAGCGAAGCAATCCAGAATCTTTCCACGGAGGGACTCTGGATTGCTTCGCTGCGCTCGCAATGACGGTGGTGTATGCGGGGCCTATTCGAACCTCACCGACACCATCCCCAGCACGCCGAAATCCGCCGCGAAATGATCGCCCGCCTGGATCGGCAGCGGCGGATGGCACGTGCCCGTGGTCACCACCTCCCCTGCCCGCAAGGTGATGCCGAGGCCACGCAGCTCGTTCGCCAGCCAGACCAGGGCAATGCGGGGATCGCCGAGCACGTTCTTGCCGTAACCGAGATAGCGCTGGCCGCGCAGCGTGATCTGCGGCCGCTGCTCGACGAGATCCATGGCGCGCCAGTTCGCATTCGTCGCTGCGCCCAGCACGAACAGATGCGCACAGGCGTTGTCGGCGATCAGCTGCGCCTCGCCGGCGCTGACAAAATCAGCAAAGCGCGAATCGGGAATCTCGATCGCGGGATGCAAGCTGTCCACGGCGGCGAGCACCTCGTCGACAGGATACGGCGCCGCGCGCGGCGGCAGATCGCGCGCCATGCGGAAAGCGAACTCGGGTTCGCCGACGCGCATCGCGTTGCCCTTCATCGAGGCGGTGCCGCCATCGGCGATCACGGTGTCGCTCATGATCCGACCGGCCAGCGGTCCCGCGACATTGATGTGCTTCTGTCCGGACTCGCTCGTCGCCGCGATCTTCCAGCCGAATAATGTCCCGCTGGGCGCAGCCTGCACGGCGTAACCCTCGGTGCGGTTCTGAGGCCGCAACCGTGGCTCCAGTGCGTCTAACTTGGTGCCGTCGCGCCAATGTTTGACCAGAACCTGCGAGGCGGCGGCGATCTGATCCCTGTCGAGCATGTGTCCTCACCCGATGATGATTTTTGTTTTTGGTCCCAGCCGCCGCAGCAAGTGTCGCATCGCTGCTTCGGTCATCGAGACGCAGCCTGCGGTCGGGCCGAAATTGTCGCGCGCCAGATGCAAAAACACCGCGCTGCCGCGGCCGGCGATCCGCGGCCTCGTGTTGTGGTCGATTTCGACGATGAAGTCATAGAGATGGTCGGCTCGTTTGAGCCGGTCACCGCCCTGCCCCTCGCCGAGCCGGATTCCCTGATTGTAGTGGCGGTCCTTGGGATCCTCGCACCAGGCGTCCTCGCCGGTGATGATCCGGGCCGGCAGGAAGGTCTGCGGGCGGCTGTGCCGGTCGCCCCGCCACCACAATCGCCTGGGACGGAAGCTGCCCCTCGGGGTGCCGCCATCGCCCTCGCGCTTGTTCGCCAGAATGCCGCCGCGTCCGAGCGCCACCGGAATCGTCAGCGCTCCGGCAGTCAGCCAACCCCGGCGCGGATTCCCGGCGGCAGGCTTAACGCGGATCGCCGAGAGCGGCCCGGCGCTTCGGTTTATGGTGTAACTAGCTGACGCAGCTTTATTTTTCATGTGAACGTGCGATGTCGAATTCATTACAGGACATTCATCAAAACGGCCTGCTATTCTGGGTTAGAGTGGTTCTGGCTTGTGAATCGGTAACAGCCCACTACTTCAAGACGAACAACAATAATAACGGCGACCCCTAAACTTCCCTCTCGGCTGGGTGCAGCATGGATGCGCGCCGCGCCGGACCCCAAAAGGATGACCCCCTATGGCCAATGCCCGCAAGATCCTGATCGTGGATGACGATACCGATCTGCGCGATACGTTGGTGGAGCAATTGTCGCTGCACGAAGAATTCGAAGCCTCCGCGGTCGATACCGGCGCCAAGGGCGCGAGCGCCGCGAAGGCCAATGCCCCCGATCTCGTCCTGATGGATGTTGGCCTGCCCGACACGGATGGCCGCGAAGTGGTCCGTTCGTTACGCAAGGGCGGGTTCAAGGCTCCGATCATCATGCTCACCGGGCATGACACCGATTCCGACACGATTTTGGGGCTGGAATCCGGCGCCAACGACTATGTCGCAAAACCCTTCCGCTTCGCCGTGCTGCTGGCGCGCATCCGCGCCCAGCTCCGGCAGCACGAAGCCAGCGAGGACGCGGTGTTCTCGGTCGGCCCCTACTCTTTCCGGCCCGGCTCCAAGATGCTGACCGCCGCCAATGCGCGCAAGGTCCGGCTGACGGAGAAGGAAACCGCCATCCTCCGCTTCCTCTACCGGGCCGGCCAGATGCCGGTCTCGCGCGAGACCCTGCTCCAGGAAGTCTGGGGCTACAATTCTGGCGTCACCACCCACACGCTGGAAACCCACATCTACCGCCTTCGCCAGAAGATCGAGAAGGACGCCGCCAACCCGGAAATCCTGGTCACGGAAGCCGGTGGCTACAAGCTGGTGCCGTGATACGCTTCTGGGGCGTGCGAATCGTTTTAGATTGCATGCCCTTGAGCTCCGGACCTGAATGTCAATCGACGACGATGTAGCGCTTCTCGAGCGTGTCCCGACACTGCGCCTGTTGGGAGACGCTTCGTTGCGCATGCTGGCGATCGGCTCCGAGCAGCGTGACTTCGTCCGCGGCGACGTCTTGTTCAATCTCGGCGACGATGCCGATGCCGGCTTCGTGGTCCAGCGCGGCGCCTTCCGGGTCGACGACGGCGCCGGCGCGGAGATGATCGCAAGTCCCGGTGCGCTGATCGGCGAGCTCGCGCTGATCGTACCGATGAAGCGGCCGTCGAGCGCGATCGCGATCGAGCACGCCTCCGTCATCCGCGTCGCGCGCAGCCTGTTTCAGCGCGTGCTCGAAAGCGACCCCGCCGCCGCCGTTCGCCTGCGCGATGAATTCGCAGTGCGCTCCAGCCAGATCGCCAGCGATATATTGATGGCGGGTGCGAAGCTGACGAGCTGAGTGTCTTAGCTTCGTAGCCCGGATGGAGCGAAGCGTAATCCAGGATTCTCGCCTACGGAAAGTCCGTCCCGGATTGCGCCTCGCTCCATCCGGGCTACGGATCTCCGGTAATCACAGATCGAGCGTCACCGTAACAGGCACATGGTCCGACGGCCGCTCCCAGCTCCGCGCGTCGCGCAAAATCCTGAAATCACTGACCGCATCTTTCAGCGCGCGCGAGACCCAGATGTGGTCGAGCCGGCGGCCGCGGTCGCCGACGGTCCAATCGGCGGAGCGGTAGCTCCACCAGGTGTAGACCTTTTCCGACAGCGGAATGCGCTCGCGGGCGACGTCGACCCACTCGCCGGCGGCGAGCGCGGCTTGCAGCTTCTCGGTTTCGACAGGCGTGTGCGACACCACTTTCAGGAGCTGCTTGTGCGACCAGACGTCGTTCTCATGCGGGGCAACGTTGAGATCGCCGACCAGGATGTGGCGATCCTCGCCGCGCGGATGCAACGGCTCGCACGCCTTCATCTCGTCGAGGAAGCGGAGCTTGTGATCGAATTTCTCGTTCAACGCGGGATCGGGAATGTCGCCGCCGGCCGGCACGTAGAAATTATGCACCACCAGGGGCTTCGCGATCCCAGCCTTCTCACCGAACGATACTGAGATGTGGCGTGAATCCACCTTGTCGCAGAAGGTGCGGATGTCCTTCGACTCGAACGGAATCTTGGAGACGATGGCGACGCCGTGATAGCCCTTCTGCCCGTTCAACGCGACATGCTCGTAACCGAGCCGCTTGAAGCGCTTCAGGGGAAAGGCGTCGTCGATGCACTTGGTTTCCTGGAGACACAGCAGGTCCGGTCGCGCGCTCTTGAGAAATTTTGCGACCAGATCGATGCGTAGCCGCACCGAGTTGATGTTCCAGGTTGTCAGGGAAAAACGCATGAGATTGATCTAACAAACTCCATCCGTCATGGCCGGGCTTGACCCGGCCATCCACGCCTTTTTGTAGGTCCAGAACGTGGATGCCCGGGACAGGCCCGGGCATGACGATAGAGCAGTAAACAGTCCTTAGCCCGGCGACGCGCCGTAATTCGTGAAGTCGATCTTGAACATGCCGGGATCGAGCTTCTTGCTCGTATCCAGATTATAGACCGCGATCGTGGTGTCGTAGCCCTGCGGATCGGTGACGGTCCACTGCTTCAACTGGCCGTCCTTGGCGCCGAACATCAGCAAGAGGCGGCTGGTGCCGACCAGCGCCTGCTTCTCCTCGATGGTGACGCTGACGAAGACGTCGTCGGCCGAGACGTTGACGACGTTGGTGTCCTTCATCAGATCGATGCGGTCGGACAGCAGGAAACGCAAGGGTGTCTGCGACAGCGGATAGACGTCCTGCGTCGCGAGCTTGCGGTCGCGCACCACCAGTGACGATCCGTCGGCGACGATGTCGATCGGGCTCGGCGCGTCATATTCGAAGCGCACCTTGCCCGGCTTCTGGATGTAGAAGTCGCCTTGCGTCTTGCTGCCGTCGGGACCGACCTGGACGAAATTCCCGACCAGCGTCGACAATGACGATAGGTAGGCACTGACCTTGGCGGCCTGCGCCTTCTGGTTCGCATCGAAGGTCTGGAAGATGCTGCTCGGCACGTTACGGCGCGGGTCCGGGATCACCGGATTCGGCGGCGCCTGGGTCGCGCCGGTGACAGTGGGCCCGCCGCCGGCCGGACCGCCATCGCGGCCCTTCGGTGCGGGCTTCGGCACGGGAACGGTCTGCGCGAACGACGCCGCACTCACCATCGCGGCGATGACGAGAATCACGCCGGCCATGCGCGCGCTTCGCGCAGCGACGATGGCAGCGAATCGAATGTCCGGATGTCTGATCAACGCGTCGTCCTGTGTGGCTGGGCGCCCTTTTAGCCTGATTTCGGCCAAAAGCAGATAACGTTTTTGCGTGAAATGGTGGTCTGAGGCGGCTCGCCTCACATATGGCTGTCTTCTTCCTCGACGAGAATCTCGCGTTTGCCGGCGTGGTTGGCGGGTCCGACGATGCCCTCCAGTTCCATGCGCTCCATCAGCGATGCGGCGCGGTTATAGCCGATCTGCAGGCGACGCTGGATGTAGCTGGTAGAGGCCTTGCGGTCGCGTTTGACGATCGCAACGGCCTGCGAGAACAAATCGCCGCCGCCGTCCGCGCCCATGGCGGACGCGTCGAACACCGCGCCGTCCTCGTCCTCGCTGGGTTCTTCGGCCGTGACGGCTTCGAGATATTCCGGCTGTCCCTGCGTCTTGAGGTGGCGCACCACCTTCTCGACTTCGTCGTCCGACGCGAAAGGACCGTGCACGCGGCTGATGCGACCGCCGCCCGCCATGTAGAGCATGTCGCCTTGGCCGAGCAGCTGCTCTGCGCCCATCTCGCCGAGAATCGTGCGGCTGTCGATCTTGGACGTCACCTGGAAGGCGATGCGGGTCGGGAAGTTCGCCTTGATGGTGCCGGTGATGACGTCGACCGAGGGACGCTGCGTTGCGAGGATCACGTGCAGGCCGGCGGCGCGCGCCATCTGCGCGAGGCGCTGCACCGCGCCTTCGATGTCCTTGCCGGCGACCATCATCAGGTCGGCCATTTCGTCGACGATGATGACGATGTAGGGCAGCGGGTCGAGCGAGAGCTTCTCTTCCTCGTAGATCGCCTTGCCGGTTTCCTTGTCGAAACCGGTGTGCACCGTGCGCGTCGGCTCTTCGCCCTTGGCCTTCAATTCGAGCAAGCGCGTGTTATAGCCGTCGATGTTGCGCACACCGAGCTTGGCCATGTTCTTGTAGCGCTCTTCCATCTCGCGCACGGCCCATTTCAGCGCGACCACGGCCTTCTTCGGGTCGGTCACGACGGGCGTGAGCAGATGGGGAATGCCGTCATAGACTGAGAGTTCGAGCATCTTCGGGTCGACCATGATCAGGCGGCACTGGTCGGGGCGCAGCCGGTAGACCAGGCTGAGGATCATGGTGTTGATGGCGACCGACTTGCCCGAGCCGGTGGTACCGGCGATCAGCATGTGCGGCGTGCGTGCGAGGTCGATGATGACGGGATCACCGCCGATGGTCTTGCCGAGGCAAAGCGGCAGTTTCGCAACCGAATCGACGGTCTCCTTGGCGACCAGCAGCTCGCGCAGATAGACCTTTTCGCGATGGGCGTTGGGCAGCTCGATGCCGATCGCGTTGCGGCCGGGCACGACGGCGACGCGCGCCGACAGCGCGCTCATCGAACGCGCGATGTCGTCGGACAGTCCGATCACGCGCGACGACTTGATTCCCGGCGCCGGCTCCAGCTCGTACAGCGTGACCACGGGACCTGGATGGGCCTTGACGATCTCGCCGCGAACGCCGAAATCCTGCAGCACGCCTTCGAGCGCGCGCGAATTGGCTTCCAGCTCGGCCTTGCTGAGCGGCTGGCGATCGCCGGCCTTGGGCGCGGCCAGCACCGATACGGAGGGAAGCTCGAACTTGTCGGAGGATTTCTTGGAAGTGGCTTTCGGCGCTGCCTTCTTGCGTGGGGCGCGCGCAACCGGCTCCTCCTCTTCCTCCTCGTCTTCCTCGACCTCTTCGTGCTCGTCCTCGTAGTCCTCGTCTTGCGACTGCGGTGAGATCGGCGGCGCGGAGCGGCCGCCACCGATCTTCGGCTCCTGGCGGCTGAATGCAACGGCCTTGGTCTTCGGTCCGCTCGAGACCAGCGAGCGGTAGGCAGCGCCAAGCAACCAGGTCAGCCGTGCCTTCGTGCTCATCAAGGCGTGGAACAGCCAGCCCAGCGATACCGAACCGCGATCGCCCTCCTCGTCCTGGTCGAGCGGCTTGTCGTCATCCTCGATTTCCGCGAGTTCGTCGTCATGCTCGCGTGCGCCAAGGCCGCAGGCGATCAGGAAGGTCGCCGACATCGCCGCGAACAGGATCGTGCCGAGCACGATGCGATAGATCATGCCCGCCGGTCCGAAGATCACCGCGGGCGCGCGAACCAGGGCATCGCCGACCACGCCGCCGAGGCCTGTCGGCAGCGGCCAGGCGCCGCCATGCGGCCAGCAGCTGACGAAGCCCGCCGCGATCACCGTGCAGAGAATCCAGGAGCCGAGCCGCAGCGCCTCGCGGTCGAACGGGCGGTGGGTCAGCATGCGCCAGCCCCAGACCGCGACCGTCAGGACCAGCATGATCGCGCCGAGCCCGAGGATCTGCATCGCAAGGTCGGCGCCGATCGCGCCGGCATAGCCGAGAATGTTGCGGATCGGCCGCGACGTTGCGTGGCTGAGGCTGGGATCCTGCACTGACCAGGTCATCAACGCCGCCGAGGCGACGCCCGACAATGCGATCAGGCCGAGGCCGCTGAGCTCGCGCACGCGCCGCGCCAGCCCCTCGCGGATCGAGGGCGGCAGATGGCCGACCAGGGGAATGACACGTTCGATCGTCGACATGCTCACGGGCCCCGCCTAACCCAGAGTCTCGACCAGGCGGTGCAGCGCCTGCGCCGTGGTCTCGCCATCCTGCACCAGCGCAAGGCGAATGTAGCCCGCGCCGGGATTGAAGCCGTCGGGCTGGAGCCGCGCCAGATAGCTGCCGGGCACCACGCGCACGCCTGCTTCCGTGAAGAGTTTTAGGCACACAGACACGTCGTCGCCTATTTTGGACGTGTTGAGCCAGACGCAGAAGCCGGCGTCAGGCCGGCGATAGCCGTAACGATCGCCGATGATCTGGTCGGCGAGATCGAACTTGATCCGGTACAGCCTGCGATTCTCCTCGACATGCGCCTCGTCGCCGTAAGCGACGGTCGCGACATGCTGCAGCGGGACCGGCACCTGCGGCGCCGCAATGTTGCGCAGCTCGAGGAACATGCCGATGAACTTTTTGTCGCCGGCGGCGAAGCCGACACGCATGCCCGGCAGGTTGGAGCGCTTCGACAGCGACTGGAACGCAACCACGCGGGTGAAATCAGGGCCGGCACATTCGAGCGCGCTGCCGGGCGCTTCGCGGGTGTAGATCTCAGAATAGCATTCGTCGCTGAGGATCACGAAGCCGTAGCGATCGGCGAGCTGCTTCAGGCGCGTGAAATAATCGCGCGAGGCCACCGAGCCCTGCGGGTTGGCGGGCGAAGCCAGATAGAACGCCACCGTGCACGCCAGCGTCGCCTCGTCGATGGCGTCGAGATCGGGCAGGAAACCATTTTCGGCGGTGGTCGGCAGAAACACCGGCTCGCAGCCCGCGGCGCCGGCGCCGGCGCCATAGACCGGATAGAACGGGTTCGGCATCAGGATCGCGGGCTTGCCGGGACGCGGGCCGACATAGCGCGCCGCCGCGATCGCGGCGAGGAACAGCCCCTCGCGGCTGCCATTGAGGACGAGAATCTCGCTCTCGGGATCGAGGGCGCGCGGCAGCTTGAAGCGCGACGACAGCCAGGCGCCCGCAGCCTTGCGGAATGGATCGGTGCCCTTATTCGCGGGGTAGCGGCCGAAATCGGCGATGTGCTTGGCCAGCACCGGGCCGACGAAGTCGGGCACGGGATGCTGCGGCTCGCCGACGGCAAGGGAAATCAAAGGCTTGCCCGGCTGATGGGGTGCCAGCAGCTCGTTCAGCCGGACGAAGGGAGAGCGTTCGCTATCGGAGCTTCCACTGTCCTGCGGCGCACGGGATGAAGCGGTCATAGCCATTCTGGACGCCAGCACTCTTGGAACAGCCGGTCGCAGCACGGCGCCGGCGGGAAGCGGTTCAGTTCACCATAGATAGGGCGAGGTTAAGACGCGATTAACCATCGGCCGCCGCCTCCGTCCAGAGCAGGAATAATGAGGCCGGATAACAACGGGATGCGCGGCGAACCGCAAGCTCGTCATGGCCGGGCTTGTCCCGCCTGCGCGGCCGAAGCCGCTTCGGCGAGGCGAGGGCCCGGCCATCCACGGCCTTTCCTGCTGTGCCCAAGAACTTCCTGCTGTGCCCAAGAACGTGGATGCCCGGGACAGGCCCGGGAATGACGGGCCCCGTGACCAGGCGCGCCTAGCGCGCCGGAAGCTTCTCGAAGGTCGCCATGCCCGCGGGGATCGCGTGGAAGTCCTGCTTGTCGCAGGTGTAGATTGCCATCTGCGGATGGAACTGCGCAGGCTCGTCCAGCGTGCCGACCTTCAGGATCGCGGCCGGCAATCCGGGGACCTTGGTCACCAGATGCGTGCCGCATTCGGCGCAGAATTCGCGCGTCACGGCGCGTGCGAGGTCCTTGCGTGTGAACTGCTTGGGTTGCCCGGTGATGTAGCTGAAGCCGGCCGCCGGCATCGCGATGAAGGTGTTGGGCGCGCCGCCCGAGATGTACTGGCACTCGCGGCAATGACACTGCGCCTGCATCATCGGGTCGCCCTCGGCGACATAGCGCACTCCGCCGCAATAGCATCCGCCTTCCAAACGCATGACGACCTCCCGGTTTGTTATTCTTGAGGTCGATATTTCTGCCCCGGCGGCATGGAATGGCAATCTTTTTCTTTGCGAGCGGACAAAGGCAGACCATCCGCAGCCGGTTCGTGCATCTATTTCTTGGCAAGTCCGCAGCCGTTGAATCCCCGGCCGCGCCAGCACCCGCTGCTCATGCACTCGGCCTCCAGCCGTGGACAAGCGGTTGAAGCGCAATCCGCGCGGCCGCCCATACTGACGCATGCCGTGGCGCACCTGCTTCGCATGAACGAACAGCTCATGCCGCTTCCGGTCTGCCGCGGTTGCCCTGCTCCGGCCTGATCTGGCGGCAGCACCGCCCTCTTGTCGTCGCGCGTGGGCGCCCGCTTCGAATCAGGTTGGCCCGGACTTGCGGCGGGGCTCTGTGTCGCCAGCTTGGAGAGTTCCATCCGACACGGTCGGCTGGTCTCGGTGCGGACGCCGGCGCCGGTGGTTCCTTTCAGCTCGAGTGCGAGCTTGTACCGATAGGGCGCGCCGGCGGTGCGGCGCAGCGGATCATTCTCACCAACCAGCCCGCTGACGGTGACAGTCGCGCTGCCATCCGCTTCAATCTTCCCGTCATAGATTGTCGCACCGGGCTTGCCCTCTTCCCCGGAGAGAGTGTGCAGGACGCCATCTTTGACGCGCAGGGCATACTGGAAATAGGCCTCGGAAAATGGAGGCTTGTTCTCGCAAGTCTCCTTCGCGATCCAGGTTCCATCGAACGCGGTTACGCGCTTGGCGGCGTCCGCTGGTTTCGCCAAGCTCTCGATGCGTGATTTCGCCAGATCTGCGAAGGCGCAGGCCGGGAAGCGTACGAGGTGATCCTTGAATGCCGCGAGCGTTCCCAGCGCTTCCGCGCTGCGCCAATGGTCTCCGGCCTCCGCGCAGGGATCCACCTGAGGCGTCGCAGGCGACAACGCCGCCGTCTCGGGCTTGCCGTTCAGGTAGAACTCGCCGAAGAACGACAGCGACAGCTCCGGCACTTGCGAGCCTTTCGAGCGCTGGTAGACGCCGGCGCTGATCGTCTGAAATACCGTGTTGACGTTGCCCTTGTCGCCGATGTGCTCCAGGAACGCGCTGGTATAGGGGCTGTTGCGGCCGCTGCCGTCGTCGGCGGTCCGGCCGGCCTGTGTCGCATAGGAAATGATGGTGCCCTCGGGACTTTCCATCTTGGCGAGGCCGCGTGAGACGGTGACGCCGCGGCCCTGTCCGACGTTTCGCCGCAACTCGTCGGCAAATGGATTGTCGCGGCAGGCGTCGAGCACGAGGATTCGCAGGTTCTTGGCCTGCTGCAGATCCGCCAGGATCTCGTCGGCACGTACCAGGCGGCGCAGATCGACCTCGTCGCGAACGACGGCATCGACAGGCACCAGATAGTTGACGCCGGCGAACTGGAGCGCGTGCCCGCTGTAGTAGAACAGGGCGACATCGGCGCCGCGGGCCTCACGCGCGAAGCGAAGAATGGTGTCCTGCATGGCGGGCTGGTCGAGGTCGGTCGCGACCACAGGATCGAACCCCGATCGCTTGAGGGCCGCGCCGACATCGGCCGCATCATTGGTCGGGTTGGCGAGCGAGGGAACGTTTCGGTAGGCGCCGTTGCCAATCACCAGCGCGACGCGCTTGTCCGCGCGGGCCTCGAGGCTCGACGAAGCGAGCAACAGGAAACACCAGACCAGGCAATAGGGCAGACGCATGAAATCCTGCTCCAAACGGGGAGCATGATATTCAGCAAGCTCGCAGCAATGCAATTTAACTTATGACGGCCCAGCGGCACGGGACCAAAAAGAAAGGGGCTCCAACTTGCGCTGGAGCCCCTCAACGGTCGGGACATTGCCGGGTATGTGCCCCAAACCGTAGTTGTGAGCGCGACCTCCGAGGAGGCCGCGCCCGGGAGGAGACTTACATGTTGTAGGCGCGCTCGGTGTGCTCGGTGATGTCGAGGCCTTCACGCTCGCTCTCGACATTGGCGCGGAGGCCAACGATCACATCGACGACCTTGTAGAGGATCGCCGAACCGATGCCCGACCACACCAGCGTGGTGCCGACGCCCCAGATCTGGGAGATCATCTGCGCCGCGAAGTCGTAATCGGCAACCTTCGGCGGGATCGCGGTGTAGTCGATGATGCCCGCACCACCCAGCGCCGGATTGACGAGAATGCCGGTGCCGAGGGCGCCGATGATGCCGCCGACGCAGTGCACGCCGAACACATCGAGGCTGTCATCGTAGCCGAGCGCGTTCTTCACGACGGTGCAGAAGAACAGGCAGACCACGCCGACCACGAGGCCGAGGACGATCGCACCCATCACGCCGGAGAAGCCGGCGGCAGGCGTGACGGCCACGAGGCCCGCGACAGCGCCGGAGATGACGCCGAGCACCGACGGGTGACCCTTGATGATCCACTCCGCGAACATCCACGACAGCGCGGCGGCTGCGGTGGCGACGAAGGAGTTGGTCATGGCGAGGGCTGCGCCGCCGTTGGCTTCGAGGTTGGAGCCAGCATTGAAGCCGAACCAGCCGACCCAGAGCAGCGAGGCGCCGATCATCGACATCGTCAGCGAGTGCGGAGCCATCAGCTCCTTGCCGTAACCGACGCGCTTGCCGATCAGGAGAGCACCGACGAGACCTGCGATGCCGGCGTTGATGTGCACCACGGTGCCGCCCGCGAAGTCGATCGCGCCCTTCTTGAAGATCCAGCCTGCGTCGGCGTTGATCTCGTCGAGCTTGGCCTGCGCCGCGGTCTTCGCCGCCGCGTCAGTCGCAGCAGCCAGAGCCTTGGCAGCATCCTGGATCATGTCCGGGCCGGGCCAATACCAGACCATGTGCGCGATCGGGAAGTAGATCAGCGTGACCCAGAGCGGAACGAAGAGCGCGAGCGCCGCGAACTTCATGCGCTCGGCGAAGGCGCCGACGATGAGGGCGGGCGTGATCGCCGCGAAGGTCATCTGGAAGCACATATAGATGAGCTCCGAGATGTTGGCGTCGACCGAGAAGGTCGCGGCCTTCGAATCGGTGGTGACGCCCATCATGAAGGCCTTGGAGAAGCCGCCGATGAAGTCCGAGCCGCCGGTGAAGGCGAGGCTGTAGCCGTAGACGGCCCAGATCACGGTGACGACGCATACGGTGTAGAACACCTGCATCAGGACCGAGAGCATGTTCTTGGAGCGGACGAGGCCGCCGTAGAAAAGCGCGAGGCCGGGGATCGTCATCAACAGCACGAGCACTGTCGATGTCAGCATCCAGGCGTTGTCTCCCTTGTTGACCGTTGGCTCGGCGTAGGCTGCGGTCGCAGCGAACAGGCCGACTGCGAGAGCCGCCAATCCCGCGCCATAGGGACGCTTAAACGTCATTTCATTTACTCCTGATTGAATTTTGATAGAGCGCGAAATCAAAGGGCCGCAGCATCGGCCTCGCCGGTGCGGATGCGAACCGCATGGTCGAGATTGATGACGAAGATCTTGCCGTCGCCGATCTGTCCGGTTTTCGCGGCAGACGTGATGGCGTCGATGGTCTTGTCGACCTGGTCGGAGGCGACAGCGACCTCGATCTTGATCTTGGGCAGGAAGCTCACGGCATATTCGGCGCCGCGATAGATTTCCGTATGGCCCTTCTGGCGGCCATATCCCTTGACTTCCGTCACCGTGAGACCGTGAACGCCGATGGCGGTCAGGGCGTCACGGACTTCTTCCAGCTTGAATGGCTTAATAATCGCCATAACAATTTTCATGGGTCCTATCCCCGCTTGGGCCCGGTCCGGACGTGGCCGGGCGTTTCTCGACTGGTTCGCCACGAGGGAGAAAGTTCACTACGCGGGCACAGCCAGGACCCATAGAATCAAATGCCGTGCCAGATCGGGCGTGTTGCCTAACGGACTATGAAAACGGGTGTTTTCGCGTTTGACGCGTATTGCGGTGCAGTGCGCCATTACGCCGCGCTCAATACCTGACCACGTCTGATTAAAATAAAGGCATGACAAGCTGCCGACACATTGGTGCTCACGCGTCGGGCAGCAGAAAGGTATTTCTGTAAGGCGGGCGCCTATTGCAGGGCTCGCCGTGCTGCGGAATATCGGGCCCCTCGCACAAATGCTCACGGAATACGCTCAACCGGGCCAACCAGCTGGAGCGTGGCGAGGTTTGCCGGACGGCCGCCGCCAGAGACCGTCAGGCGGCGCTGCGTTCCGCGAATACCCGGTCGATCAGCCCCCAGTCGACCGCCTGCTGCGCGGTCATGAAGTGGTCGCGGTCCAAGGTCCGTTCCACGTCCGGTTCAGGGCGCCCGCAATGCCGGGCATAAAGCCGGATGATGCGCCGCTTGGTTTCCTGCATCTCGGTGGCATGGATCAGGATGTCGGACGCCTGGCCCTGAAAGCCGCCGAGCGGCTGATGCACGTGAAGACTCGCATTGGGCAGGGCGGCGCGGTGACCGGGCTCGCCCGCCATCAGCAGGAATGAGCCCATGGAGCGCGCGGTGCCCATGCACAGCGTATGCACCGGCGCCTTGATGAACTGCATGGTGTCGTACATCGCAAGGCCAGCGGTGACCACGCCGCCATAGGAATTGATGTAGAGATTGATCGGCTTGTTCGGATTCTCCGCCTCCAGGAACAAGAGCTGCGCGCAGACCAGTCCGGACATCGCATCGTTGACCTCGCCGTTGAGGAAGATGATGCGCTCGCGCAGCAGGCGCGAATAGATGTCGAAGGATCGCTCGCCGCGAGCGGATTGTTCGACGACCATAGGGACGAGCTGAAGCATGTCGCGCATCGGCGACCTCCATGTCTGCGGGTGATGAAGTGGTGTCGGTGTCAGGCGGCCGCGCGCATCAGGCAGCCATTGCTGTTGGCCGGCTGCGGCAGCTTCATACGGATATCGCAGGCTTGCTGGATGATGCGGAAGCGGGTGCCGCCGTGCTCGTTCGGTTCGATCCGGAAGATGACATGGCTTTCGCGAAACGGCGGTTCGGAATCGCGAAGCCGGTACCGCACCTCTTGACCTGGGATCGATGTCTCAGGCTCGGCGCCCGCAAGATCGCAATCCGGCAGCCAGCGCTCGCGCAAAGCCGGAATGATCACCGCGCGCCAGACCTTGGCCGGCGGCGCATCGAATTCATATTCGAGCACCAAGTCTGTTTTGAGCACCAAGTCTGCGTCGGAGGGATCAGGCTTCACGGCGTCGCTCATTGATCCATCTCCTTCAAGAGATCGGCGAGGGCATCCATACGTTTCGGCCAATAGGCGCGGTAGCGCGCAAGCCACGTCCCGATGGCAACGATTCCTTCGGGATCGACTTCGTAATTCACAAAGCGGCCCTGCCGCTGTTCGCGCACCAGGCCTGCCCCGCGCAGCACCGCGAGATGCTGCGACATCGCCGGCTGGCTGATCTCCAATCCGTCGCGCAAAGCGCTGGCATTCAGGCTTCCGCCGGCCAGCTTCTCAAAGACCTTGCGGCGGGTCGGGTCGGCCAGCGCCTTGAAGATGTCGGCTTCGATCATGGCAAAACATAAGCATACGCTTATGTGTTGCGCAAGCCCCCGATCACTGCAGCGCCTCGCCGTGCTGCGAAATATCCAGGCCTTCGAGTTCGTGCTCGCGGGAGACGCGCAACGGCACGAACAGGCCGACCAGCTTCAGCAGGACGAAGCTCACGCCGGCCGACCAGACGAAGGTGACGGCGACCCCTGAGAGCTGGATCAGAAGCTGCTGCGGATGGCCTTCGAGCAGGCCGGCGGTGCCGCCGATTGCGCTGGCTGCGAACACGCCGGCCAGCAGGGTGCCGGTCAGCCCGCCGATGCCGTGGACGCCGAACACGTCGAGCGAATCGTCATAGTCGAAGCGGTGCTTCAGCCAGGTGCAGGCCCAGTAGCAGACGAGGCCTGCGATCACGCCGATGACGATACCGTGCCAGGGCGCAACGAACCCGGAGGCCGGCGTGATGGTGCCGAGGCCGGCCACCGCGCCGGAGATCATGCCGAGCACGGACGGCTTGCGCCGCGTCGACCATTCGATCGCGCCCCAGGTCAGCGCGCCGGAGCAGGCGGCGAGATGGGTGGCGATGATCGCCAGCACCGCGCGCGAATTGGCTGCGCCCGCCGAGCCGCCGTTGAAGCCGAACCAGCCGACCCACAACAGCCCGGTGCCCATCACCGCGAGCGACAGATCGAACGGGGAGAGATTTTCAGTGCCGTAGCCATGACGGCGTCCCATCACCTTCGCCGCGACCAGGCCGGCGGTGCCGGCCGACAGATGCACCACGAGCCCCCCGGCGAAATCCAGCACGCCCATGCTGGCGAGGAAGCCGCCGCCCCACACCCAATGCGCCAGCGGTATGTAGACGAAGATGAACCAGGCGACCGAGAACAACAGATAGGCCGAGAACCGCATCCGGTCGGCCACCGCGCCCGCGACCAGCGCCACCGTGATGATCGCAAACGTCATCTGGTACAGCATGAACAGCGCTTCCGGGATCGTCTTCGCCGCCGGATTGACGCTGTCCATGGTCATGCCGGCGAGAAACCAGCGGTCGAGCGTGCCGATCCACGGGCCGTCGCCGACGAAGCACAGCGAATAACCGAACGCGACCCAGAGAATGGAGATGATCGTCACCGCGGCGAGGCTTTGCGCCATGGTGGCGAGCACGTTCTTCTTGCGCACCATGCCGGAATAGAGCAGCGCGAGCCCCGGGATCGTCATCATCAGCACCAATGCGGTGGCGACGATCATCCAGGCGGTGTCGGCGGTGTTGATCTCGGAGCCTGCAGCCTGCGCCGGCGAAGCCAGGATCGACGCAAACCCGATCGGCGCGGCCATAGCGGCCGCGCGGCGCAACAATCCCGCCATGTCGTTCCCCCAGCTATTGATTGCGTCGCACGCTGTGGCGCCGTTGCCGGGTGCGATCGAAGAAGGAGAGCGTTTTCGAGCGAAGTGGATACCGATTCGCGTAAGGAAAACGCGTCAGAACAAATATCTAGAGCGCGTCGCTGTCGGTCTCGCCGGTGCGAATGCGGGTCGCGTGATCGATCGGCGTGACGAAGATCTTGCCGTCGCCGATCTGGCCAGTGCGCGCGGTCGCAGTGATCACGGCGACGGCCTTCTCCGCGATATCGGAGGCAACCGCGATCTCGATCCGCAGCTTCGGCAGGAAATTCACGACATATTCGGCGCCGCGATAGATCTCGGTATGGCCCTTTTGGCGGCCATAGCCCTTCACTTCAGTCACGGTCATGCCGTGGACGCCGATCGCCGTCAGCGCCTGGCGGACTTCATCGAGCTTGAAGGGTTTGATGATCGCGACGACGAGTTTCATGGTCAGGCCTGTTCCCCGGGGATGCGCCGCGCCGTATGTCCCCGGCGCAGCGTCAATCTGGCATCTTTCCGGGCAAATGGCATAAAAATGTTGCAGATTGAAGCGGAAAAATCGTTGGACCATGTGAACGGCCGCCTCTGTACAGGGCAGCCGTTCATCCTCCACAATGCGTTTTTGGCATGGATGCGATGAACCCAAGCGTCGCGGCCGGTACAAAACTATGTTTGAGGGGGACGCTTTATGGCGAGTTGGTTCTACGCATCCGAGGGCAAGCAGCAGGGGCCCTATCAGGAAGGTCAATTCCGCGACCTCGTCGCCCAGGGAGTCGTGCGCCCGGATACGCTGGTGTGGTCGGAGGGCATGGCCGGCTGGCAGAAGGCCGCCGAAATCCCCGGCCTGATCGGCCACGGCGGTGCGCCCCCGATGATGCCGGCTGGCGGCCCGCCGATGATGGGCTCCGGCGGTTACGGCGGCGGTGGCGGCGGAGGATCGCTGGCGGTCGATTTCGGCATCCTCGAGTTCACCTGGCGCAGCATCGTGATGCTGATCGGGATGTGCTTCATCATCCCGGTGCCGTGGGTGTTCGTCTGGTACACGAAATGGATCGTGTCCTGTGTGAAGGTCCCCGGGCGGCCCAATCTCAGCTTCACCGGCAATGCGATGGCGCTGGTGCCCTGGTATTTCGGCTTCATCGTTCTGGCGATCGTGATCGGGTTGATCGGCGCCCCGTTGCTGAGCAATTTGCTGTTCATCGCCCAGATCGTTCTGTACTGGCTCCTGATCAAATGGATGGTCGCGAACCTCGCCTCCAACGGGCAGCCGCTCGGCCTGAGCTTCACCGGCACGGTCTGGGCCTATGTCGGCTGGAGCCTGCTGTTTGCGATCTCCATCATTACCATCATCGGCTGGGCCTGGGTCGCCGCGGCCCAGATGCGCTGGTTCTGCCGCAGCATCGAAGGCACGCGGCGCGAGATTGTCTTCAACGGCAGCGGTCTCGGGATTCTCTGGAGGGGCATCGTGGCCGCATTCCTGTGCGGCTTCATCATCCCGATCCCGTGGGTGTATCGCTGGATCATGAACTGGTTCGCGTCGGAGACCGTCCTGGCTCCGCGAGGATCGCTCCGGGCATGACCTCGAGAGGCATAAGCGCGATCGATCGTGCTTATGCGTCCTAGGCTTTCCGTTCGCGCACCGAGCCTTCCTGCGCGACGGAGGCCACCAGCGTGCCGTCAGGCTTGAAGATCGAGCCGCGGGTCAAGCCACGGCCGCTTCGGGCGCTCGGCGAATCCTGTGCGTAGAGCAGCCATTCGTCGGCGCGGAACGGCCGGTGAAACCACATCGCGTGGTCGAGGCTCGCCGGCATCATGCGCTTGTCGAACAGCGTGCGGCCGTAGCGCGCCATGATGGCATCGAGCAGCGAGAAGTCGGACGCATAAGCCAGCGCGCACATGTGCAGCGCCGGATCGTCCGGCAGCGTCGCTGCGGTCTTGATCCAGACATGGATGCGGCCGTCCTCGATCTTTTGGCCGAAATAGCGGCCGAGCTCGACCGGGCGCAGCTCGATCGGACGGTCGGATTCATAGTAGCGGCGGATGAACTCCGGCATCTCCTTGAACATCGGCTGCTTCGCCACTTCCTCGGCCGTGAGCTTTTCCGGCGGCGGCACGTCGGGCATCTTGTCCTGGTGATCGAACGCGCTCTCCTCCTCGGCATGGAACGACACCATGATCGAGAAGATCGCGTTGCCGTGCTGAATCGCGGTGACGCGGCGCGTCGAGTAGCTCTTGCCGTCGCGCAGGCGCTCGACCTGGTAGATGATGGGGATCTGCGGATCGCCCGGCAAGATGAAATAGCAATGCAGCGAATGCGGCAGCCGGCCCTCGACGGTGCGGCACGCTGCAACCATCGCCTGCCCGATCACCTGGCCGCCGAACACCCGTTGCCAGCTGGTCTTCGGACTGTTGCCGCGAAACAGATTCACCTCGAGCTGTTCGAGGTCGAGGATCGAGATGAGGTCGATCAGGCTCTTGGACATGCTGGTGCTTTCAAAATGCCTCGTCATTCCGGGCGCACGGAGTGCGAACCTGAAATCTTGAGCTGACGACCTCTGGATTCCGGGTTCGCGCTCGCGCGAGCCCCGGAACGACGGAATGAGGCCGTTCCGCCCTTGTTTCACCGCACTGTTTCGCCCACCTCAAGTCTGGTAGCAAGACCAAGAAAACGCGAAGACTTAGCCGGGAATTGGGTATGTCGGTACAGGGTAGCATTGTCATCGGTGGCGGCGCGTTTGCGGGCCTGGCGCTGGCTCTGGCGCTGCGCCAGGGGCTCGGCCCCGAGATCCCCGTCATCGTCGCCGACCCCGCGCTCGGCACCCGGACGAGCCGGGACCCGCGCGCCACCGCGATCGTGGCAGCCTGCCGCCGCCTGTTCGAGGCGATCGGCGCCTGGGACGACGTCAGGGGCGAGGCGCAGCCCATCCTCGACATGATCGTCACCGATTCCAAGCTGGAAGACGCCACCCGTCCGGCGTTCCTCAACTTTGCCGGCGATGTCGCGCCGGGCGAGCCCTTCGCGCATATGGTCGAGAACCGCCGCCTGATCGATGCGCTGGTGGTGCGCGCCGAGGCCGAGGGCATCGATCTCCGCGCGACCACAGTGTCGTCTTACAACGCGCGGGCCGAAGGCATCGACGTGACGCTCGGTGATGGCAGCGTGATTGCCGCGAGCCTCCTGGTCGCGGCCGACGGTGCGAAGTCGAAACTGCGCGAGCGCGCCGGCATCGCCACCCATGGCTGGGAATACGATCAGTCCGGCATCGTCGTCACTGTCGGGCATGAGCGCGATCACGAGGGCCGCGCCGAAGAGCATTTTCTGCCGGCGGGTCCGTTCGCGATCCTGCCGCTTTCAGGCAAGCGCTCCTCGCTGGTTTGGACCGAGCGCCGCAGCGAAGCCGCGCGTATCGTTGCGTTGAGCGATGAGGAATTTCACGGCGAGCTCGAGCAACGCTTCGGCCTGCATCTCGGTGAGGTGAAGGCGCTCGACAAGCCGCGCGCGTTTCCGCTGTCCTATTTCGTCGCACGCTCCTTTATTGCCCAGCGCCTCGCGCTGGTCGGCGATTCCGCCCACGTCATCCACCCGATCGCGGGCCAGGGTCTCAACATGGGGCTGAAGGACGTCGCCGCGCTGGCCGAAGTCGTGGTCGATGCCGCCCGGCTCGGCATGGATATCGGCGCCGCCGACGTGCTCGAACGTTACCAGCGCTGGCGCCGCTTCGACACCATGGCCATGGGCGTTGCCACCAACTCGCTGAACTTCCTGTTCTCCAATCAGTCGACCTTGCTGCGTACCGTGCGCGACATCGGCCTCGGCCTCGTCGACCGCGCCCCGCCGCTGAAGAACCTGTTCATCCGCCAAGCCGCGGGTTTGACCGGTGAGATACCGCGGCTGCTGAAGGGCGAGGCGCTGTAGCGCCGCGCTGACGCCTCACTCTCCGCCGTCGTCCCGGACAAGCACGCCTCAAGCGCGCGCAGATCCGGGACCCACACGCCGCAGCAATAGTTTTGCGAAGACTCGGAGTGACCAGCTCGCGCAACAACCCAATTCGGTGGTTATGGGTCCTGGCCCCCGTGCGCAATTGCGCACTAGGCCTAGACGACACCTGGGGTGCGGCGCGGTCATCGCGCCAAACGACCACCGGGCCACAAGTCTCTCAATCGATCTTACGGGCCTCTTCCGGCAGCATGATCGGGATGCCGTCGCGGATCGGATAGGCGAGCTTGGCGCTGCGCGAGATCAGCTCCTGCTTTGCGGAATCGAACTCCAGCGGACCCTTGGTCAGCGGGCAGACCAAAATCTCCAGCAATTTGGGATCGACGCTGGCTTCGGGGCGTTCGGTGGGCGCATTCATGGGGGTCTCCGGCGGTCGGTTGCCTCTAGCATAAAAAATCGTAGCAGCCCATCGCATCGCCTCAAGCGGAGACCATGCGCAGGATCTCGTCGAGCAGACCCTCGAGCCGCGCGGCGGGTAATGGCGGGCCCGACAGGGCGAAGCCGAGAAACGTCCAGTACAGGATTTGCGCGCGGGCTCGCGCCGTCGCCGCTTCGAACCCGCGCTTCCTCAGCAGCTCCTCGATATAGTCGAGCCTGCGCCGGTCGATGGCACGCACCGCCGTTTGTGCCGCCGCATCGAAGGCCGCCCAATTCCGCACCGCGCGCTCGAGGTCGAGCCGCGCGCTAAAAGTCCTGAGCAGTAGCGCTTTCAGCGGCTCGTCGCTGTCCGCCTCGACATCGGCGATGATCTGCTCGGCCGCGATCTCGCGCCAGCGCTTCAAGAGAGCAGCATGGAACGCGCCGAGATCGGCGAAATGCCAATAGAAGCTGCCGCGCGACACCCCCATGGCTTTCGCCAGCGGATCGGCCTTCAGCGCGGTGAAGCCGTCTCTCGCGAGCGCCTTCAGGCCCTGTTTGATCCAGTCGTCGGCGGTGAGCTGTTCGGCCATGTCGGGTTCCGGATTCGACCATACACTAGTGTATTGACAGCCGGCAGGCCAGCGCTTATCTCGCCATACAGAGCTGTATGGAAAAAGTTTTCAGGAGTTTTGACGATGCGTGATCTCTTGCTCCAGTGCGCCGGGGTCGTAACCATTATCGTGGCCCTCATTCATGGCATTCTCGGCGAGACCAAGGTCTTTGCGCGCGCCCGCATCGAGCCGGAACGGCTCCGCACCCTGATCCGCCTGGTCTGGCAGGCCTCGACCGTCGCCTGGATCGGCAGTGGTGTGCTTCTGATCGCGGCGCCCTGGATGGAATCGGAGCCGGCGCGCCACTGGATCGTCGTCACCATGGCCGGCGTGTTCGGCTTCGCCGCTCTCGCCAACGCATGGGCAACGCGCGGTCGCCACTTCGGCTGGATGGCGCTCAGTGCTGTCGTCGCGATGGCGGCTGCCGGCTACTAGGCGCGGTATATCGCAGTCATGCTGTTGTGAGGCGAAAGGCCGCATCGACGCGCCAAATGCACGTTGCGCACGGAGGGCGCTGAGCTTTTTCGGATCGTTAGAATATCTCTAAAGGCTTCCGCCGTAGCTGCGGATTGACTTCATCATGTGCTTTGCTTCCTTCGGTCCCGCTTCGCCTCAGGGCGTAGCGCCCACGACAGAAGAGGAGACGTTCGTGAAGGTTATTCGTGTTGTTGCCGTTGCATTGACGATCGGGATTGGCATGGGATCGGCCGCCTTGGCCGATGGTTTCAAGGACTGCACCAAGCTCGACAAGGCGTCGTGGAAGCCGGCGAGCGAAGCCGAAGCCAAGGCCAAGGCGCTCGGCTACGAGGTGCGGCGCTCCAAGATCGAAGGCTCGTGCTACGAGGTCTACGGCGTCAAGGAAGGCAAGCTTTACGAGCTGTTCTACAGCCCCGAAGATCTCAGCCTGAAGCACACGATTGCGAAGTAGACCGCGCGAGATGGTCTGCGCGCAAATGTCTGCGCAAAGTCATGCCTGAGGGTGGTCCTCGCTTGATCGAAGAAACGGTGCCGCACGCACGCGGGGAGTCCAACCGGACCCCCGCGGATCGAGCCGTTGCGCGGACAGTCGCGGTCTGGGACCTCCCGCTGCGGCTCTGGCACTGGGCGCTCGCGGCTTGCGTTCTGGCCGCGTGGTTCACGCCGACCGTCTATGACGGACTTCACCGCATCGTCGGTTATACCGTACTCGGGCTTGTTGCGTTCCGTCTGGTCTGGGGTCTTTGGGGAAGCCGCTATTCGCGCTTCCGCATGGTCGGCGTCAGGCTTCGGGCCGCACCGGGTTATCTCTGGAATCTGCGCCGCGGCATCACCGGCCGCTATATCGGTCTCAATCCCGCCGGCACGTTGATGCTGGTGGCGCTGCTGGTCTCGCTCGCGGTCTCGACGATATCAGGCGCGATGTCGGTGACCGTGACATTTTTCGGCGTCTGGTGGGTCGAGGACACCCACCACTATTCATCCGACGCGGTCATCGTCCTGGTCGTGCTGCACGTCTTGGGCGTGCTGATGATGGGGCGCCTTCAACGCGAGAACCTGATCAGCGCGATGATCACCGGACGTAAGCGCATCCGCGGTCATTCCTGAGCGCGCACGCACCGATCACTGCAGCGGCGGATCGCCGCTGGTGCGCTTCTTCGCGAGATCCATCTCGGTGACCGCGACCAGGATTTCGGCGCGGGTCTTCAGGTCGGGCGCTTCAAGCATCGCTTGCTTCTCGGCCACGCCATAGGGCGACATCATCGCCAGTGCGTTGACGAGCGCTTCGTTCGGGGCGGTCTCGACGCCCTCCCAGTCGACCTTGAGGTCGTTGGCCTTCAGAAAGTCCGCCAGCACCGTCAGCAGTGCTTCGCGATCGACCTCCTCCTCGCCCATGCGCGGCGTGAAGTCGTCGACGAAGGCAAAGAAATCCACCTTGCACTGCCGGTAGGCGGTGAGCACTTCGAGCTCCTCGAGCACTCTAAAGCGCGAGACGCCGGTGAGCTCGAGGATGTAGCGGCCGTCGCCGGATTCGGCGAGCTGGGTGATGCGGCCGACACAGCCGACACGGAACAGCGCCGGCTTGTCGGAATTCTTGGGCGAGTGCGCGATGTCGGGCTGGATCATGCCGATCAGGCGATGGCCATCGCGGAAGGCATCGTCGACCATCGCGAGGTAGCGCGGCTCGAAGATGTTGAGCGGCATCTGCCCGCGCGGCAGCAGCAGCGCGCCCGGCAGCGGAAACACCGGAAGGATCTCCGGAAGGTCGGCGGGCCCGCGATATTCGATGTTGATCGGCATCTGCAGGGTTCCCTGGCCTTGCCAGCGCGCGTCAGGAAAACAGGATGATCGACAAGCGCTTGCGTCCCTCGACGGTTGCATCGTCCGTGCCGCCCCAGGCCTCGAAGAACTGCACCAGCTGCTTGCGGGCGCCGTCGTCGTTCCATTTGCGGTCGCGCTTGATGATCGCGAGCAGCTGCTCTGTGGCCGCTGCCCGGTTGCCTTGCGCGTTCAGCGCGATCGCGAGGTCGAATCGGGCCTGATGATCGAGCGGGTTTGCGGCGACTTTCTGTTCCAGCTCGGCGACGGGCCCGAGCTGCTCCGCCTGCTCGGCGAGATCGATCGCGGTCTGCACGGCTTTCACAGCGGGGTCGTTGCGCTTGGATTCCGGCACCATAGCGAGCGTCTGCTTGGCCTGCTCCATCGCGCCGGAGACGGCGTAGCATTTCGCGAGCCCGGCAAGGGCTGCGATGTTGGTCGATTCGAGCTGCAGCACTTCCGCGTAGATCTGGGCGGCCGCGGCGGCATCGCCCTCGGCGAGCACGGCCTCGGCTTCCTGGAGGATTTCCGCGATATTCGGCTCACCCGGCGCGGTCACGCCCTTGGTTAGCTTTTCGATGAAGGCGTTGAGCTGACTCTCTGGGACCGCACCCATGAAGCCGTCGGCCGGCTGGCCGTTGACGAAGGCGATCACTGCCGGGATCGACTGGATGCCCATCTGGCCCGGGATCGCCGGGTGCTGGTCGATATTCATCTTGACCAGCTTGACCTTGCCCTTGGCGGCCTTGACCGCTTTTTCCAGCAAGGGCGTGAGTTGCTTGCAGGGCCCGCACCACTCCGCCCAGAAGTCGATCAGCACCGGCTGGCGCTTCGATTCCTCGATGACGTCCTTCACGAAGGTCTGGGTGGTCGTGTCCTTGATCAGATCGGCGGCAGCCGGGCCCGCTGCTCCGTTACCCTGGTCGATGATCGTCACGGGATCCCCTCGTCTGATGTCTGGAATTGGCGGGTCTTTAGCACGTCGCCAATTCATATGCTTCGCTGTTGGCCCTAAATTGGGCCGGGACGGCCGAATTTCAATCCATGCGTGCCGATTCGACGGTTCCGGGGCATTTTTGGGTCATTTGGCCGCGTTCGGGTTCATATTGGGCCTCCGATTGCGCATCTATGCCGCCGGTAGCTGTTGCATTCCCCTCCCGCTTTTGGCATACGACAGCCGTTGCCGGCGCAGTCATGCGACCGACACAGGATGCGGGTGTAGCTCAGTGGTAGAGCACGACCTTGCCAAGGTCGGGGTCGAGGGTTCGAGCCCCTTCGCCCGCTCCAATTTTTCTCCCAAAGCATCCAGCCGAACCGGACGGGCACGTGTTCTTCCACGCCGCTGGCGGCTGTATTGGGTCACGAATGACAATTCTGGTCACCGGCAGTGCAGGCCATCTCGGGGAAGCCCTTCTCCGCACGCTCCACGGGCGCGGTTCGCCTGCGCGTGGGATCGACCTGAAGGCGTCATCCTTCACCGATGCCGTCGGCTCGATCGTCGATCCCGATTTCGTGCGGGGCCAGATGGACGGCGTCTCCGCGGTGATCCACACCGCGACGCTGCACAAGCCGCATGTGGTGACCCACAGCAAGCAAGATTTCATCGACACCAATGTCATCGGCACGCTCAACCTGCTCGAAGCGGCTGTGGCCGCTGGCGTGCGTAGCTTTGTCTTCACCAGCACGACCAGCGCGTTTGGCTCGCAGCTTCGCTCCGAGGCGGGACAGGCCGCGGTGTGGGTCACCGAGGACCTGCCGCCGATCCCGAAGAACATCTACGGCACGACCAAACTGATGGCTGAGACTCTCTGCGAGCTGTTCTGTCGCGAGCGCGGCCTGCCTGTCGTGGTCTTGAGGACCTCGCGCTTCTTCCCGGAAGACGATGACGATCCGGCGATGCGATCGGCTTACGCTCCGGAGAATGCGCGGGCCAACGAGCTGCTCTATCGCCGGCTGGATATCGCGGATGCGGTGAGCGCCCATCTGCTCGCCGCCGAGCGTGCGCCGAACATCGGTTTTGCCCGCTACATTGTGTCAGCGACGAGCCCGTTCGAGCAGCGCCATCTAACAGCACTTGCACGTGACGCGGCCGCTGTGGTGCGTGAGCTCTATCCGGATTGTGCGGAGCTCTTTGCGGCGCGCGGCTGGCGACTGTTCCCAGCGATCGACCGTGTTTATGTCAATGAGCGCGCACGGCGCGAGCTGGGCTGGCGGCCCGAATTCCACTTCGCGCATGTCTTGAACTGCCTTCGCGAGGGCCGCGATTTTCGCAGCACGCTGGCGCGCGATATCGGGTCGAAGGGCTATCATGAGACGATTTTCGACGATGGTCCCTACCCCGTCGCCACGTAGTCGCCACCTTTGCTAATTCGCTCGACGCGTCAGATGTCTAGCCGGGGTCACCGGCAGCAAGATGGCCAGAGCATTTCTACTGTGCATGGGGTTGTTTTCGCGTTTTTTTGTTCCGGAGCTCCTGCTGCCCGCAATTTAGCCGCGCGCGATTTTGATTCCGCGCTGCAGCGAGAGCGTTGTCGTCGCGGCATTCGCCATCGTTGACTTTCCGTCTCAATTTTTATTGAGCGCTATCGCAGCGCACGCGGCGCGCTTCTCTCCGCGGGCAGATGTGCTAACCTTTTTCGTCTGTCCTCTCGACAGAGTCCAAACTTCGCCTCTCGACTAGCAAAACAAAATAACGTGCAGCCCTGATGGCTGCCTTAGGGGAGTGACGCGATGAAATTCCATCGATCCGTCTTTCAATCCGTCCTGGCGCTTGCAGCGGTTGCCCTTCTCGCGGGGACAAGCGCCGGTCACGCGCAGCAGCAGGACAAGAACAAGCCGCTGAAGAAATACGAATCCGGCACCAAGGAGTTCTGGACCCATCCGCCGGACGACTGGTTCCTCGGCGACGAGACCGAGGCGCAGAAGGGCCTGGCGCCGCCGTCGGGTCCGCCGACCGGCGCGTCCGACGCCGAGCTCGCCAACATCGTCAAGAAGGTCAAGCTGCCGCCGGGCTTCAAGATGGAGGTCTACGCGTCCGGTGTGCTGGCCGCGCGGCAGATGGCCTGGGGTGACAAGGGCACGCTGTTCGTCGGATCCTTCGGCCTCGGCAACGTCTATGCCATCAAGGACAACAACGGAAAGAAGGAAGTCAAGACGATCCTGAAGGGACTGAACATGCCCACGGGTCTGGCTGTCAAGGACGGTGCGCTCTACGTCATCGCGGTCGACAAGCTGATCCGCTACGACGACATCGAGAACAAGCTCGACAGTCCCGGCGAAGGCAAGGTCGTCTATGACGACATGCCGTCCTATGCCGCGCATGGCTGGAAGTACATCGCGGTCGACAAGGAAGGCTGGTTCTACATTCCGTTCGGACCGCCCTTCAACATCGGCGTGCCCCCGACCAGCGTGTCGCAGATCCGCCGTGTCGATCCCAAGACCGGCAATGCGGAAATCTATGCGCTGGGCGTTCGCAACTCGGTCGGCGGCGACGTCGATCCGCGCACCGGCAAGTTCTGGTTCACCGAGAACGCCCGCGACTGGATCAGCGACGATCTGCCCTCGGACAAGCTGAACATGATCAGCAGGATCGGCGAGCACTTCGGCTATCCCTACTGCCACCAGGGTGACCTGCCGGATACCAAGTTCGCGATGGGCCACAAGTGCTCCGAGTTCACGCCGCCCGTGCTGAACCTCGGTGCCCACGTCGCTCCGCTCGGCATGAAGTTCTATACCGGCGACCAATTCCCGGCCGAGTACAAGAACAACATCCTGATCGCCGAGCACGGCTCCTGGAATCGTCACAAGTACCAGGGCGGTCGCATCATGCGCGTGATCGTCGGGCCCGACGGCAAGAACGCCAAGCAGGAGGTGTTCGCCTCCGGCTGGATCGAGGGCGACCAGGGCTATCTCGGCCGTCCCGACGACATCATCCTCGCCAAGGATGGCTCGATCCTCGTCGCCGACGATTGGGCCGGCGCGATCTACCGCATCAGCTACAGCAAGAAGTAGCGTAAGATGACACGAGGCTGCGGTGCCGAGGGGCACCGCAGCCTTTCTCATTTCATTTTCGCACGTCGTCGCCCGGAGTTGGGCGCCGCTTGCGCACAGGTGCGGAACCCATAGCCACGAACGCGGGTTATGGAATTCTCAGATGCGCAATTGCGCATCATAGCTCGCGCTTCTTCGCCCCGGAATGACGCGTTCGATAGATCGGAAATTCCAATCATGCGCCGGCAGTTCATCTCGCACGCAATCAGCGCGGTTGCGCTCGCAGCGCTCGGTTCTCTCCCCACAAGCGCCGCCGACAATGCCGCGATCAAGGAGAAGGCCGCCGTCTGCGCCGGCTGTCACGGCGAGAACGGCATCTCGCAGACCGAGAACATTCCTTCGCTCGCCGGGCAGCCCGATCAATTCCTGCAATGGCAGCTCGTGTTTTTCCGCGCCGGCTCGCGCAAGAACGACCAGATGCAGCCCATCGCCGAGGAAATTACCAACGAGGACGTCCGCAATCTCGGCGCTTATTTCGCAGCGCTGACGCCGCCGACAGCGGCGGAGGACAAGGATCCGGACCTGTCGAAAAAGGGCGCCCAGGTTGCCGCCGGCCGCCGTTGCGCATCATGCCATACGGATAGCTTTGCCGGCACCAAGGCCGTCGCGCGGCTGGCGGGACAGCGCGAGGAATACCTGGTCAAGGCGCTGCACGACTACAAGAGCAGCCAGCGCGTCGGCGGCGGAGGCGCGGCGATGGCCGATGTCGCCTATCACATGAGCGATGAGGAAATCACCGCCGTCTCGCACTATCTTGCGTATTTCAAATAGCGCGCGATGTGCTGCAAAACTCCACCGTCGTCCCGGACAAGCGAAGCGCAGATCCGGGACCCATAACCACAGGGAGTGGTTTGGCGAAGACTCGTCGTGACCAGCTCGGTTCATAACCACGGCCTGTGGTTATGGATCCCGGGCTCGCGCCATGCGCGCCCCGGGATGACGATCGAGCGAGGGGCCTTACCCCGCCCGCTGCTTCTCATACGCCTTCAAATGCGTGTACGCGATGCGCAGCTTCGGTACCGGCACCTTGGCGGCGTCGGCGCGGGCGATGAGATCGCCGATGACGTGATCGGCCTCGACCGGCAGGCCCGCCTTGACGTCACGGAACATCGAGGCCGTCATCGGCGAGCCCTCGGTTGTGAGGTTACCCTTCACGCGCTCGAAGAACGGCCCGCCCGGCGAGTAGCCCGACGCGGCGGCGATCGCGCTGGTCTCGTCCAGCATGCCGAGCAGGAAATCCCTGCCGCCGGGAGCGGCGAGAATATTGCCGACAGAGCTGCGCATCAGGCTGGTGGACGCCGCCAGCGAGGACAGGAACACCCATTTCTCCCACATGTCCTGCATGATGTTCTGGCTGGCGCTGGCCCCAACGATGCCGCTCTTGAAGGCCTCGTCGATCGCCTTGACGCGATCCGACAGCTTGCCGTCGCGCTCCCCGTAATTGATCGACTGCATCGGCTGCAGCTGCACCACCTCACGCTTCTCGTTGAGCGTCGCGGCGATGGCGCAGAGGCCACCGAGCACGCGCTCCTTGCCGAACTTGCCGTCGAGGATGTCGAGATGCTTCATGCCGTTGAGCATCGGGATGATCGCGGTATTCGGCCCGACTGCTGCCGCGAACGACTTGATGGCGTCAGCGAGGTCGAAGGCCTTGCAGCTGAGCAGCACGACCTCGAACTTTTCCTTGAGCGCGTCGGCCTGAACGGTTGGCGGATTTTTCAGCGTCACGTCGCCGTTCGGGCTCTTGATAACTAAGCCAGCGCTCGCGAGCTCGCTGGCGCGCCGTGGCCGGACCAGGAAGGTGACGTCGCGGCCGGCCTGCAACAGCCTGCCACCAAAATAGCCGCCGATGGCGCCAGCGCCGACCACGAGGATACGCATGGGATTGTCCTTGTTGTTTCTTGATTGCTTCTTGCCGTCGTCGTTGTTTCTTGCCGTCGTCCTGGCGAAAGCCAGGACCCATTACCCCGACTGCATGTTGTCGGGCAAGTTGAAGCCCCAGCTCGTCCCAGCCATAGCCTTCGGTGGTTATGGGTCCTGGCTTTTGCCAGGACGACATCGGAGATGATGGCTCGATCTGTCCATCATACGAAAATCACTTCCCCGACACCATCTCCTCTACCTCGCGCAACTGCTCCTTGCCGAAGAACATCTCGTTTCCGACGAAGAAGGTCGGCGAGCCGAACGCGCCGCGCGCGACTGCCTCTTCGGTGTTCTTGATCAGTCTGCCCTTCACCTCGGGTTCCCCGGCGCGGGTGAACAGTTTTTGCGCGTCGAGGCCGGAGGACGCCAGCGCCTTCGCCGCGATTTCCGGATCGTCCATCTTCTTCGGCTCGCGCCACATGTGGTGGAAGGCGGCCTCGACATATGCTTCGAACACGCCCTCGAGCTGCGCCGCGATCGCCGCGCGCATCAGGTTCAGCGTGTTGACCGGGAAGAACGGATTCATGACGTAGGGCTGAACCTGGAAGCGCTTGACGAAGCGCTCCGTCTCGACCGCGTGGAATTCGCGCTTGTTCTTGATACCGGCGAACGTCTCGGCCGGCGACTTGTTGTTGGTCGACTTGAAGATGCCGCCGAGCAGGATTGGCACGTACTCGAACTTGACGCCGATGCGCTGCTCGATGGCGGGGATCGCGAGATGACTGAGATAGGCGTTCGGGCTGCCGAAATCGAACAGGAATTGCGGGGCTGTGCGGGTCAAAATCATCCTCCCTGACGTCGCTTTTTCGCATTGTGGCGCAGCGCGCGCCGCGGGTCCACCATTTAATGACGGTCATAATCTCTTGATGATGTCGTCAGATCAGACGCCGGATCGTTCGCTTGCGCCACACCAGAAGGTAATAGCCCATCTGCAAAAGGAACATGGAGCAGAACACGATCGGATAGGCGGCCCACACACCCTCAAGGCCGATCGTGCGGCTCAGGATCACCGCGGACGGCAGTTCGATTGCTCCAATGGCGAAGATCGCGAGCAGCATTGGCGTCAGCGCCACGCCGGCGGCGCGCATCGCACCCGAAAACACCGTCGCCAGGCCGAACGGCACCGAGCTCCACAGCGCGATGTTGAGCAAGCCCTTCGCCAGATCGAGCACGATATCATCAGTGATGAACATGCCGAGCACGGCGCGCGGCGCGAGATAGATCAGTGCCACCAGCCCGCCGGTCAGGACGATGTTGAACGCAAGTCCGGTGCGCACGATGCCGTCGAGCCCCGCTCTATCGCCGCGGCCGACCGCTTGGGCGCCGAGGATCGAGACCGCTATTGAAATCGACATCGCCGTGAACTGCGTGTAGCCCATCACCTGGTTGACCGCGCCATAGGCTGCGGTTGCGTTCGAGCCGAACCCGTTGACGAGGCCGAGCAGCACCAGCTCGGCGATCGCCATCACCACCATGCCGATCGCGCTCGGCAGTCCAATGCCAAGGATTTGTCTCAGCACCGCACGATTGAGCCGCAGATGGCGCAGCAGTGCAGCGTCCGGTGCCAACGCATGTTTTCTTCGGAGCAGATAGGCCGCCAGCGCGACCAGCGTCAGCGCGTTCGCGATCGCCGCCGCCCAGGCCGGGCTGGTGATGCCGGCCGCCGGAAATCCGAACGACCCGCGGATCAGCATCGGCGTCAGGATCAAGCCGATCGCGGTCGACAAGGCTAGCGCCAGCAGCGGCGTCAGCGCGTCGCCGACGCCGCGGATCATCGCCGTCATCAGCAGGAAGATGAAGCCGAGCGGCATGGTGAGCAGCATGATTCGGGCATAGGCGCTGGCCTGGTCGAGAATATCCGCAGGCGTTGCGAGCATGGTCATCAATTGGCGGCTGAAGATCCCGCCGATCAGTGCAATCGCAATCGAGAGCAGCAGGCCGATCGCGAGCGTCGTGCCCACAATGAGCTTGATCCGGCCCTGCTCGCCTGCACCATAGGCTTGGCCGATCAGCACCGTGGCGCCGGTGCTTAGCCCGATGACGAAGGCGAAGAGGAAGAAGAACACCGGAAAGAACGCCGAGACCGACGCGAGCGCGTCGACCCCGACCATCTGGCCGAGATAGACGTTACTGAGGGTGCCGAACAGCGATTGCAGCGCATTGCTCAGCATCAACGGCGCGACGAAGCGCAGAAAACTTTTCCAGGGCGGCTTGGCGGCGGACATGGATTGGCCTTTCGTCAGGGCGTGCGGAACCGTCGCCACGCGAAGTGCGCGCGGCGCGGTCGTCGATGGGGTTGTGAGAAGGCGCGCGCCTAAGCGCGGTCGCTATAGGCGAGCTTGACGATGTGGTCGCGGATGTCGACGGGCCAATCTGCGATCAGTCCGGTGAAACGCCGCCGGTCGTCCGCAAACAACGCGCGCGATGCTTCCTCGAACTGCGGCAGATTGCCGGCCATGGTCGACATGAAGTGATAAGCCGCATCGCGCGCCTGCCGCTCGCGGTCCTTGTCGCCGCTTGCGCGCCGCGCTTCTTCGACAAGTTTCCGCAGCGCCACCGAAGCGCCGCCTGCTTGCGCGCTGAGCCACTCCCAGTGCCGCGGCAGCAGCGTCACCTCACGCGCGACCACGCCGAGCTTCGGCCGGCCGCGGCCGCGCGGTTCGCTCGGCGATGGAGTGTCCTCAACCGGGGGCGGGACAAGCTTCGCCAGCCGCGCCAGCACCTCGCGGTCTCCGCCGCGCAGATCGAAGTCGATCGATCGGCCGGTGGCGTCCTCGAAGATGATGATGGGTTCGTCGGGCCGCTCCGCCATCCGCTTGATGACCAGCGCGACCTCTCCCGCCGGCCCGGAGACCAGACGGCGATGCCCTTGGAAAGCGGTGAAAGTCTTCTGCATTGGAATCATTGCCATATTCGTCGAGATGGCGACTTTAATACCCGGGTAAATTGCTGAGGTCAATATACCCGGGTTAAAATAACCGACCGGATGGCTCGACATTGCGTTCCCGGGCTGGCACGAACGCGCGGCTGATCGAACCATGCCTAGCCCCGGGGACCACGCGATGCTGACCGTTCATCACCTCAACAATTCGCGCTCGCAGCGCGTGCTGTGGCTGCTCGAGGAGTTGGGCGTGCCCTACGAGATCGTGCGCTATCAGCGCCAGCCGGACATGCGCGCGCCGAAGGAGTTGCGTGCGATCCATCCGCTTGGCAAGTCGCCCGTGATCACCGACAACGGCAACACCATCGCCGAATCCGGCGCGATCATCGAATATCTCATCGCCACCTACGGCAACGGCCGGCTAGTCCCGCCGCCGAACACGCCCGAGCGGCTGCGCTTCACCTATTGGCTGCACTATGCGGAAGGCTCGGCGATGCAGCCGCTGCTGCTCAAGCTGCTGTTCACGCTGATGCCGAAGCGTGCGCCGGCGTTGCTCCGCCCGCTGGTGCGCAAGGTCTCGAACCAGGCGCTCACCGCGCTGGTCAATCCGCAGCTCAAGCAGCACATGGACTACTGGGAAGGTGAGCTCGGCAAGAGCGAGTGGTTCGCCGGCAACGAGTTCACCGCTGCCGACATCCAGATGAGCTTTCCGCTCGAAGCGGCCCAGGCGCGCGGCGGGCTCGAGCTTGGCCATCCCAAGGCGATGGCGTTTCTGGAGCGCATTCACGCGCGGCCGGCCTACGCGAGAGCGCTCGAGAAGGGCGGTCCGTATCAGGTGGGGCGCTAACTTCCTCAGTGCGCCCTGCGCGACAGTGCCCGCCAGTTCGCATGTAATACGCGTCCGCGCGTCTCTGACAGTTTCTCTGGCCTCGCGATGGTAGCACGCGCGGCCCGCGCGCAAGCCGGCCGACGGCCTTCGCGCCATGCAAGGACAGAGTTACTGCCCCGCTGCTTCCGCACCTCGGGTACGCGGATCGGGCGCGCCGAGCGGACCGTTGGCGGTCACCGCGATCGAATTCGCCGATGTCTGCCCCATCGGCGTGACGATGAGATGATCCATCGCCTTCAGCTCGACCAGCACATTATCGGGAAAGCCGCTCTCGACCCGGACCTCGTCGGGGAGCCATTGGTGATGCAGCCGCGGTGCGGCCACGGCAGCCGCGACGTCCATCTTGTAATCGAGGACGTTGACGATCACCTGGAGCACGGTCGAGATGATGCGGCTGCCGCCCGGCGAGCCCGTCACCAGTACCGGCTTGCCGTCCTTCAGCACGATGGTCGGCGACATCGAGGACAGCGGCCGCTTGCCCGGCCCGGGCAAATTGGCCTCGAAGCCGACGAGGCCGTAGGCATTGGAAGCGCCGACCGCCGCTGTGAAATCGTCGAGCTCGTTATTGAGCAGCACGCCGGTGCCGTCGGCGACAAGACCGACGCCGTAACTGAAGTTCAGCGTATAGGTGTTGCTGACCGCGTTGCCGCTAGCGTCGACGACGGAAAAATGCGTGGTGTTGCTGCCCTCATGCGGTGAGGCCGCGGTGGAAACGAGCTGTTTCGACGGCGTGGCGCGATCGGCGGAGATGGTTGCCCGCAGCTTGGCGGCGTAGTCTTTGGCGGTGAGCGTCCCGATCGGTGCGTTGACGAAGGCGGGATCGCCGAGATAGCGCGCACGGTCCGCATAGGCACGCTTCATGGCCTCGATCAGCAGATGCAGCGAGGCCGGCGATCCTTGCTTCAGATTCGCGAGCTGAAAACCTTCGAGGATATTGAGCGTCTCCACCAGCACCACGCCGCCCGACGACGGCAACGGCATCGACACGATGTCATAGCCGCGATAGGTGCCGCGCACCGGTGCACGGATCACCGCCTGATAGGATTTCAAATCGGCCGGCGTCATGATGCCGCCCGCGTCAGTCACGGCCTTGGCGAGTTTTTCCGCGACCGGCCCCTCATAGAAACCGCGCGGGCCCTGTGCGGCGACAGCCGACAGCGTTTCGGCGAGATCGCTCTGCACCAGTCGGTCGCCTTCGCCGAGCGGTGTACCATCAGGCCGCGAGAAGATCCTGGCCGAGGAGGGCCAGCGCACCAGCCGCTTGTGCCACCCCGGCAGAGTGTCGGCAATGTCGTCGCCGACGAGGAAGCCGTCGCGGGCGAGCGCGATCGCGGGCTCGAGCAGTTGCGCCAGCGTGAACCGGCCCGAGCCATATTTTTCCAGGGCCAGCGCAAGACCCGCGATGGTGCCGGGCACGCCGACGCCGAGCGCGGAATCCCGCGACTTCGCCGCATCGGGCTTGCCGTCGGCGCCGAGGAAAATCTGTGGCGTGGTCGCAGCCGGCGCGGTCTCGCGATAATCGATTGTGATGTCTTCGTTGCGCTCAGTGGAATGAATCACCATGAAGCCGCCGCCGCCGATATTGCCGGCGCGCGGATAGGTCACGGCCATCGCAAAGCCGGTCGCGACCGCGGCGTCGACGGCATTGCCGCCGCGTCGCAGGATGTCGGCGCCGACCTGCGCAGAGATTTTCTCCTGCGCGACCACCATGCCGTGCTCGGCGGGAACGGCACGTACCGTGTCGAGCACCGGCGGCACATAGGCCCGCCGCGCATCCTGCGCGGTCGCGGTCGGAAGTCCGAACGCCAGAGTGGCAAGGAAGGCGAAAAATGTCCGCCGTGTCGAAAAAGACGACATCATCAAACTTCCGCAATGGCCATGGGCAGTTCACATGCAGCGTTGCAATGCTATACGGTTTGTTTCGACAGAGGCAAAACTGTTCGTGATGAGGATTGTGGAGTGACGACGATCGCCCCGGATGCGCGCATCGCCGGCGCGCAGCGGACCTATCCGCAGCGCAGGGCCGTCGTCAGCTGGATCTTCTTCGACTGGGCGGCGCAGCCTTATTTCACGCTGATCACGACCTTCGTGTTCGCGCCGTATTTTGCCACCGGCATTGCGCCGAATCCCGCCACCGGGCAATCGCTGTGGGGCTTTGCGATGGCTGCCGCGGGCCTCGCAATCGCGCTGATGTCGCCGGTGCTGGGGGCTATTGCCGATGCTTCGGGTCGCAGGAAGCCGTGGATCGCCGGATTCGGTGCCGTGCTGGTGCTGGCATCCTGCACGCTGTGGATCGGCAAGCCGGGCGATCCCTCGATCATTCCGCCGCTGCTCACCGCGGTCGCGCTCGCCAGCGTCGGCGCGGAATTCGCCACTCTCTTCAACAATGCGATGATGCCCACGCTGGTGCCGCCGGAGCGTATCGGACGGCTGTCCGGCACCGGCTGGGCGACGGGATATGTCGGCGGCATCGTCAGCCTGATCATCGTGCTCGGCCTGCTCGCCGCGAATCCCGAGACCGGCCGCACGCTGCTCGGCTTTACGCCGCTGTTCGGGCTCGATCCCGTCAGCCGTCAAGGCGACCGCGCCGCGGGACCGTTGACCGGGCTTTGGTTCATCATTTTCGTGACGCCGATGTTCCTGTTCACTCCGGACTATCCGGCGAAGCGTCCGGTGCGCGAGGCACTGCACGAAGGCCTGTCGGAGCTGAAGCAATCGATCAAGGGGCTGCCGCAGCAGAAATCGCTTGCCGCGTTTCTACTCGCCAACATGATCTACACCGACGGTCTGGTGTCGCTGTTTGCCTTCGGCGGCATCTATGCGGCTGGCACGTTCGGCTGGCACACGATCCAGATCGGCACCTTTGGCATCATGCTCGCGATCGCCGGCGCGTTTGGCGCGTGGTTTGGCGGTAAGCTGGACGATCGCTTCGGGCCGAAGCGCGTGATCGCCGGCAGCATGCTGGTCCTGCTGCTGGCGCTGGCGGCGATCCTGCTGGTCGACAAGGATTCGATCTTCTTCATCAAGGTCGCGCCGCCCGCGCCCGGCGGTGCATTGTTTGCCGCTGCGTCGGAGCGCGCTTATCTGGTGCTTGGCTGCCTGATCGGTGCAGCCGGCGGTCCGCTGCAAGCGGCCTCACGCACGCTCCTGATCCGTCTCGCACCGAAGGACCGCATCGCGCAGTATTTCGGTCTGTTCGCACTGACGGGGAAAGTGACGTCCTTCATCGGCCCGCTCCTGATCGGCGTGATCACCGCGGTGACGGCGAGCCAAAAGGCCGGCATGGCCGTGCTGGTGGTGTTCTTCGTCGCGGGGCTGGCGCTGTTGATGCGGGTGCGGGAAAATTAGTGTCGTCCCGGCCTAGTGCGCAATTGCGCACGGGGGCCGGGACCCATACCGCGTGATTTCTCGTTGCCGCGACGCGGCTAGTACCGCACACCAAACTACTTCCTGGGGCTATGGGTCCCGGCCTTCGCCGGGACGACCCGTTGAGAGTTTAGTGCACGACAGACCTAATGCCTGAAGTGCCGCGTGCCCGTGAACACCATGGCGATGCCGTGCTCGTCGGCGGCCTTGATCACTTCGTCGTCGCGCATGGAGCCGCCGGGCTGCACCACGGCGGTGGCGCCGGCCTCGATGCAGGCGAGCATGCCGTCGGCGAACGGGAAGAACGCATCCGACGCCACCACCGAGCCCTTGGTGAGCGGTTCGGCGAGCTTCAGCTCGGCGGCCGCATCCTGAGCCTTGCGTGCCGCGATCCGCGCTGAATCGACCCGGCTCATCTGGCCGGCACCGATGCCGACCGTGGCGAGATCCTTGGCATAGATGATGGTGTTGGACTTGACGTGTTTTGCGACACGGAAAGCAAACTTCAGGTCGCGCATCTCGGCATCAGTGGGCGCGCGCTTCGTGACAACCTTGAAGGTCATGTCGTCGACCACGGCGTTGTCGCGGCTCTGCACGAGGAGACCGCCCGCCACCGTCTTGGCGGTGAGGCCGGGCGTGCGCGGATCGGGCAGGCTGCCGGCGAGCAGAAGCCGAAGGTTCTTGCGCGCGCCGATGATGGCGATCGCTTCCTCGCTTGCGTCGGGCGCGATGATCACCTCGGTGAAGATCTTCGTGATCTCGCGCGCGGTGTCGGCATCGAGTGCGCGGTTCATCGCGATGATGCCGCCGAACGCCGAGGTGGAATCGCAGGCCAGCGCCTTGCGATACGCGCTGACGAGGTCGGAGCCCTCCGCGACGCCGCAGGGATTGGCATGCTTGACGATGACGCAGGCTGCGGTGCGCTTGGCGTCGAACTCGCCGATGCATTCATAGGCCGCATCGGTGTCGTTGATATTGTTGTAGGAGAGCTCCTTGCCCTGGAGCTGCCGTGCAGTCGAGACGCCCGGCCGCTTGTCGGGCGTTGCATAGAACGCCGCGGTCTGGTGCGGATTCTCGCCATAGCGCAGCGACTGGATCAGCCTGCCACCGAAGGCGCGGAAATCGGGCGCGTCGATCTCGAGCTGGCGGTTGAACCAGTTCGAGATCGCGGCGTCATAGGCGCCAGTGCGCGCGTAAGCCTTGGCGGCAAGGCGCCGGCGCAGCTTCAGCGTGGTTGCGCCTTTGTTGGCGGCTAGCTCGTCGAGCACGGCCTGATAGTCCTGCGCCTCGACCACGACGGCGACATCGTCATGGTTCTTCGCGGCGGCGCGGATCATCGCGGGGCCGCCGATATCGATGTTCTCGATGCAATCCTCGAAGCCCGCGCCTTTGTCGACGGTTGCTTCGAACGGATAGAGATTGACGACGAGGAGATCGATCGGCGCGATGCCATGCGCGGTCATCGCTTCCGCATGGTCCTTGTTGTCGCGGATCGCGAGCAGGCCGCCATGCACCTTCGGATGCAGCGTCTTGACGCGGCCATCCATCATCTCGGGGAAGCCGGTCAGCTCGGAGACGTCCTTCACCTTGAGGCCGGCCGCGGCGATCGCCTTTGCGGTGCCGCCGGTCGAGATCAGCTCCACATCATGCGCGGCAAGCGCCTTTGCGAAGTCGATCAGGCCAGTCTTGTCGGAAACGGAGAGAAGTGCGCGGGTGACGCGGCGGGGATGGTCAGTCATGAGCAAGATCCTCTGTCTGAAGGAGTGTCTATGCCCAGGCGCGCGGCTGCTCAGTCCCGCGCTTCCCGATGGTGCTCCATCCAAGGTCGCCAGTCGCGCGAGCGAGGGCTCGATAGCAGTTTTCGGTCGCTTTCACAACGATCAGATGGGGCCGAATCGCGGGCGTCTACAGCGGAAGTTCCGGCTCTCGCCGCGCATTTCTGCGGGCATTCGTGATCGCCGGCGAGGCGGTGGAGCGGACAAAACTCCAGCGGATCGAGGGCGCCTGCCGCGCATCCTGGCGGATCACGATCTGCGCGGTGCGGCGCGGGCCGTCATTGCCGGCCAGGGACACGCTGTCCTCCAGCTCCACCTTGTCGTCGAGCGCCTCGAAGGTCCAGACGTCGCGGTTCGGCAGCACCAGCATGACGCCGCGGGCATCGGACAGCCGGCTCGCCTTCACCGCCGGGTGCAGATGAAATCGCAGCGCGAAATCGGCATCCGCACCCTTGAAGCGTCCGCCTTGCGGCGGCGACAGCGTGTCCTCGCCGTCGATGCGCGCGCCGTCATTGGCGATCATTAGCACGCGACGGTGGATCGCGCCGAATTTTGTCAGGTAACCGTCATGCGACGTCGTGAGCAGCGTGCCGTTCTGCACGATTTCGCGATAGCTCTCGACCTCGACGGGGCCGCTGGTGACCGGAGCGCCGTGCAAGAGCCGCTTCATCGCCGACATCTCCACGAACTGGCATGACGAGGTGTCGTGATAGGTCAGCGTCGAATGCGCCGCGGTGCCGCGCGCGAACGGTCGCCAATTGTCGCGGCCCGTGGTCGGCATGCCGCAATTGGTGACGATGCGGCTGATGCCGGAGGACAGTTCGAACGACAGGCAGCCGGCATGGGCGTCGTGGCTGACGCTGGCCGCCGGCGGCGGGCCGGTGTCGATGATCAGCGTGGTCTGGCCGGCATCGAGGCGCTGGAAACCGGTATGCGGCATGTTCGACATCGGCGCGCCGTGGGTGTCGTCATAGGCAAGCAGCGTGGCAAGCAGGTCCGAGGGCGTCGCGCTCATGCCGTTGAACAGCGCGAAATTGCCGTCGCCGTGGCGGAAGAAGCGCAGCATCGGCATCATGCGGTCGATCGCGTTGAGCAGCGCGGGCGGCGGCGCGATGTTGCGCGCGGCAAAGGTCTGCCGCAACGGCAACAGGTCGATCAACAGCTCGATCAGCGCGCCCGGGTTGCGCGAGACATGCCCGCCGTCGGGCAGGATCTGCCGCTGCAATTCATCGGAGAGCTTTTTTGAGGCGCTGCGGATGTGACTTGCCTGGTTGGCGAGGCACAGCGCCGCATAGCATAGCGCGATCAGCACCTGGAGCTTCGGCACTCCGTCGGGAATGTTGACCATGGTGTAGCGCAGCAAGCGGATTTCGCGCGCCAGCGCGCGCAGATAGCGACGGTAGAATTTGTTGTCGGTATCGTTCAGTACCAGCGGTGCCTGCGACAGCAGGGAGATCACGCGTCGCGCCAGCACGTCGGCGCGTCGCGCGACGGGACGGCGCTTGCTGGCAGGGTTGCCGATCCAGTCCTCGATCAGCGAGCGCGCATTCGCGCGCGTCAGCGCGGTGTCCGCGGCGCGCAAATGGCGCAGCCAGCCGAAGCCGAGCAGCGCAACCTCCCAATCCTCCGACGGCGGCTCGAGATCGAAGATCGAACGGCCGTGGCAATTGACGATCTTGCCGGCGAAGACGAAGCGGCCGGCATAGATCTCGGCGGCGCGGGTCGCATCCGCGGTGCGCAGATCATGCGGCGCGATGATCAGCCGGTCGGCGCGGCCGGGCCAGACCCGCGACAGGGCGACGGAACCGCCGCTCGCGCGCGCGAGCATGTTCCGCGCGAAGCGGTTCATCACCAGCGTCGAGATACGTCTGCGTTGAGCGACCGACACGCCTTGCCTTGATGGGGGAGAGGATTCCGACGAATCCTTATTAATCCCAAAATCGGACGGCCGACACCACCTTGAACGACGCGAATCAGCGGCGTGGTTGCAAAATCCAGTGCAAAATCAGGATTTAACGAGCCGGGCCGCGAAAAATCCGTCAAGCCCGCCGAGCTTGGGATCGGCGTTCGGCAGATGGCTGGGCAGAGTGCGCAAATCGCCCTCGGCGGTGACGATCTCGCTGAGTCCCGACACCTCGGACGCATCGATAGGAACCCGGCGAAGCCCAGGCTCTGTGGCCAGCAGCGCGGCGACCGCATGCTCGCCCTCTTCGGGTTCCAGCGAGCAGGTACAGTAGACCAGCGTCCCGCCGGGCTTGAGCAGCGAGATCGATTTTTGCAGCAGCCGCCGCTGGAGCACGGTCATTGCCGCGATGTCGGATTCCTGCCGGAGCCAGGAGACATCGGGGTGGCGGCGGATCGTCCCGGTCGAGGTGCAGGGCGCATCGATCAGGATGCCGTCGAAGCCATCGGCCGGACCCGCCCATTCCACGGCGTCGGCGACGACCGTCTCGGCCTGGAGCGACAACCGCATCAGATTCTCGCGCAGCCGCGCCACCCGGGCGGGCGAGCGGTCGATGGCCGTGACGTGCGCGCCGGCCTGCGCCAGTTGCGCGGTCTTGCCGCCGGGAGCGGCGCAGAGATCGGCGATGGATTTGCCCTTGATGTCGCCGAACAGCCGAGCTGGCAGCGCAGCGGCGGCGTCCTGCACCCACCATTGTCCTTCGGCGAAGCCGGGAAGCATGGTCACCGCGCCATGCAGCACCGTACGCACCGATCCGGTCGGCAGCACCTCGCCATGTAAGCGGCTCGCCCATTGCGCGGCGTCCGACTTCACGGTCAGATCCAGCGAAGGGTCGTGGCTGAGCGCGAGCGCCATGTCTCTTGCGACCGTCTCTCCGTAATGCGCGCGCCAGCGCGCGACCATCCAGGGCGGCAGATCCAGCGACTGTGCCGCAACCTCGTCCACCAGCGCCTTGCCCTCGCGGGCGCAGCGGCGCAGCACGGCGTTGACGAGGCCGGCATAGCGCGCGGCGCGCCGGTCGGATTGCACGAGGCGAACGGAAAGATCGACGGCCGCGTGATCGGGCACGTCCATCCAGAGGATCTGGGCGGCGCCGATCAACAGCGCGCTCTGCGCGCGCGGCGCGTCGGAGGGAATGCCCTTGTCGAGCAACCGAGACAGCACATGGCCGAGCGTGCCGAGCCGGCGCAGCACGGTGGCGACCAGGCGGCGCATCAGCGCGCGGTCGCGGTCGGGGAGCGTCTTCAGTCCGGGATGGGCGCCGCTGCCATCGAGCTGCTCGTCAAGCGTGCGGTGCTTTTGCAGCACGCCGTCGACGATGTCGGCGGCAATCCGCCGCGCCGCGAGACCGGGCACTTCGGATGGAGGAGCGAAACGTTGAGAAGGCATGCGGAAACAAGGTTCTGAGCGAGCGGCAGTTCGCCGTAATGGGCGCATGCCTTGAGAAGGCGATCTCTGGCACGCGAATATGCCAAATGTAAGAATCGCTTCCGGGTTTTTTCAGCCCTTTCGGCGCCATTTCAGGAATGCGTTATTGGGCGTCGCGCCGTGCGCCGTCCCGCGCTAGAAAGCCTACGATGAGTGACCAGCCTCCTGTTCCCGACCGCAAGCAGCTTACGCCGGCCGCCCAGCGTGCGCTGGCCGAGGCCGACGCGCGCCGGCAGGCTGCGGCAGTCCGAGCCAAAAACAACGGCCAGGCGGCGCCAAAGGAGTTGCAGGGCCCAAAAGGACCCGAACCGACCCGCTATGGCGATTGGGAGCGCAAGGGCATCGCTTCCGACTTCTGAAGCTTGCCTTTTGAGGCTCGCTTGCCGTACTGCCCGACTCAGCCCTAGCGTGCGCGGATGTCGCGTTTCGATCCAAGCCATCCGTATCGGCCTTCATACAGCGGCTCGCCGTTTGGCCGCCGCTTCTCAGGCCTGTTGCCGTGGATGTTCGTGGTCGGAATCGTGGTGGCCGTGGTGTTCACGTTCCGGCACGGGATGAACTGGCCCTTCCCTCATGCGACTGACGGTCAGTCGCGGGACGCCGAAATCATCTTACAGCAGGCCAATCCTGACGTCCGTGAGCCGGTCGACGTCGTTCGCACCATTGACGGCGACACCTTTCTCGCACGCGTTCGTCAGCGCAACGGCCGCGATCTCGTGGTGCGCGTTCGCCTGCGCGGCATCGATGCACCCGAGATGAAAGCCTCCTGCCAGGAGGAACTGGACAAGGCCGAAGCCGCGGCCCGCGCATTGCGCGATCTGCTCGGCCAGGGTGGCGTGGTGATCACCAATCTCGGCTCCGATAAATACGGACGCGTTCTCGCTGACGTCGCGACCAAACGCACGGCCAATGTCTCGGCGGCGTTGCTCGCCGGCGGCTACGCGCGGAACTACAATGGCGGCCATCGCGACGGCTGGTGCGCGCGGAGCTGGCGCTTCTGGTAACAAAAAAGCCGCGTCGAAAGACGCGGCTCTTGCCGTCTCGCCCTGATGCCGGCGATCAGCGCGTCACGACCACCGTCGTGCCGACCGAGACGCGGCTGTAGAGATCCGTGATGTCGTCGTTGAGCATGCGGATGCAGCCATACGAGACGAAGCCGCCGATCGAGCCCGGCACGTTGGTGCCGTGGATGGCATACTCACCGCCGGACAGCGTCATCGCCGCGACGCCCATCGGGTTGCGCGGCGAGCCGCCCGGGATGACGTCCGGGATGCTCGGCTTGTCGCGCTTCACCTCGGCAGGCGGCGACCAGGCCGGATTGCGGTACTTGCCGTCGATGCGGGTGGTGCCGGCCCACTGCTTGCCGGACTTGCCGACGCCGACCGGGTAGCGCACGGCGTGGCCATTATCGAGGACGAGATAGAGCCGACGCTCGTTGGTTTTGACCACGATGGTGCCCGGCGAATAGTCGGCCAGGTGCGTCCCCACCATTTCCGGCCGCGCCTGCGCCGCCGTCGACATCATCACCCCAGCCCCAATGGTGGCGGCCAGCGCCACAGCAATCCTCATCGACATCGATTTTCCCCTTGCCCCGAACGGACCGTCCAAAATTACGCAAAACCGGCAATCTCCGGCTCACCAAGTCCTCGTTAGGGGACATTCTTAACCGCGCCTGTTAACCGGATGGTTTCCACGCACGGCCGCCAAGGGCCAGCCAGCAGGGGGAACAAAGGAAATGTTCGAAACAAAGTAAATGACCTGAAAACAACACTCGCCCGGAAAGATGCCCGGGCGCCGGGGCGCGGCCTGACCAGTGCGTGAGGATGTGAACGGCCGTTGTCCGGGAGGCGCTAACGCGGAGATGCGGTCTCGTGTCCCGGACGCGGCGCAGCGCGAAGCGGTGCGACGCAGAGCCGGGGCATAGAAAGCCACAGAGTCTGCCGTTGCATGGGCCCCGGCTCAGCAGCGCACCGCGAAGGAGCGCTGCACTGCGTCCGGGGCACGGGACTGCCTTACGCGGACTTCTTGTTCTGCCGGTTCTTGACGAGGTCGTCGACCACGCCGGGATCGGCCAGGGTCGAGGTGTCGCCCAGGCTGCCCGGCTCGTCCTCGGCGATCTTGCGCAGGATGCGGCGCATGATCTTGCCGGAGCGGGTCTTGGGCAGGCCTGGCGAGAACTGGATCTGGTCGGGCGCAGCGATCGGGCCGATCTCCTTGCGCACCCAGGTGACGAGCTCCTTGCGCAGTTCGTCGCTCGGCTCGACGCCGGCCATTAGGGTCACATAGGCGTAGATGCCCTGGCCCTTGATGTCGTGCGGGTAACCGACCACGGCGGCTTCCGAGACCTTCTCGTGTGCGACCAGCGCACTCTCGACTTCCGCCGTGCCCATGCGGTGACCGGAGACGTTGATGACGTCGTCGACACGGCCGGTGATCCAGTAATAACCGTCGGCATCGCGCCGGCAGCCGTCGCCCGTGAAATACTTGCCCTTGTAGGTCGAGAAATAGGTCTGTTCGAAGCGGGCGTGGTCGCCATAGACCGTGCGCATCTGGCCCGGCCATGACCGCGTCAGGCACAGATTGCCGGATGTCTCGCCGTCCAGCACCTTGCCGTCGGCGTCGACGATCTCAGGCACCACGCCGAAGAACGGTTGAGTTGCCGAGCCCGGCTTGAGCTTCGTGGCGCCGGGCAGCGGCGTGATCAAAATCCCGCCGGTCTCGGTCTGCCACCAGGTGTCGACGATCGGGCAGCGTTCGTCGCCGACGACGCGGTGATACCACTCCCAGGCTTCCGGGTTGATCGGCTCGCCGACCGAGCCGAGCAGGCGCAGGCTGGCGCGCGAGGTCTTCTTCACGGGCGCGTCGCCGCTCTGCATCAGCGCGCGGATCGCGGTCGGCGCGGTGTAGAAGATGTTGACCTTGTGCTTGTCGATGACGTTCCAGAATCGCGAATTATCCGGGTAATTCGGCACGCCTTCGAACATCAGCGTGGTCGCGCCGTTGGCGAGCGGTCCGTACAGAATGTAGCTGTGTCCGGTGACCCAGCCGACGTCGGCGGTGCACCAATAGATGTCGCCGTCGTGATAGTCGAAGACGTATTGATGCGTCATCGCGGCGAACACGAGATAGCCGGCGGAGGTGTGCAGCACGCCCTTGGGTTGGCCGGTCGAGCCCGAAGTGTAGAGGATGAACAGCGGATCCTCGGCGTGCATGTGCTCGACCGGGCATTCCGTCGTCACCATCGCGGCAGCCTCGTGATACCAGAGGTCGCGCGTCGGGTTCATGTCGATCTTGCCGCCGGTGCGCTTGACCACGACGACCCAGTCGACGCCGTCTGCCTTGGCGAGCGCCGCGTCGACATTGGCCTTCAGCGGCACCTTCTTGCCGCCGCGCAGGCCCTCATCCGCGGTGATGATCACCTTGGACTGGCAGTCGCTGATGCGCTGGGCGAGGCTGTCGGGCGAGAAGCCGGCGAACACCACGGAGTGAATCGCGCCGATCCGCGCGCAGGCCAGCATCGCGTAGGCCGCCTCCGGGATCATCGGCAGGTAGATGGTGACGCGGTCGCCCTTTTTGACGTTCCGGGTGCGCAGGATGTTGGCCATCCGGCAGACCTCGTCGTGCAGCTCCTTGTAGGTGATGTGCCGGGATTGCGAGGGATCGTCGCCTTCCCAGATGATCGCTGTCTGGTTGGCGCGGCTGTGGAGATGCCGGTCGATGCAATTATGGGCGACGTTGAGGATGCCGTCCTCGAACCATTTGATGGAGATGTTGCCGGGCGCGAAGGAGACGTTCTCGATCTTCGTCGGAGCGTGCATCCAGTCGATGCGCTTGGCCTGCTCCGCCCAGAAGGCGTTCGGGTCCGAGATCGAGCGGACGTACATGTCCTTGTATTTGGCCTGGTCGACCCAGGCGCGCTTCGCCCATTCCGCGGGGACGTCGTAGATCTTCTCGGACATGCTTCCCTCCACATACGGCAAGCCGAGCACAGACCGCTGGCGAGCCGACTTGATCGTTGAACCGATTATGCGTCGGGCTAACCGGACCCGACAAGGTGCACAAGCTGGACCTTCGGCGAGCAGCCTGCCATGCGGAGGATCAAGCCGCTCCGTGCGACTGTCGCAGTTTTGAAACAGGGCGACGGGCGGCTTTCGGGTCTTTACCCAGATCTTCGGAATGGGCCCGCGCAGAGCGCCATGCACCCCGCAGAGGTATTTAGAAACCGTCTCTCACTGATTCGGGACTCGCAATGCGGTTCGGAACACCCTAAATGGCCAACCCGGGTCCAACGAGGCCCCTTGGAACAAAAATCAGAACAGCGGCATTGACCGATAACAAACAAGGCTAAGGCATAAGACTATGATGGATCAGCAGAATCTCGGGACTTTGCGGCCCGCTTCAGCCGATCCTGCAGCCATTGCGCTGGCCAAAGCCCTCGGACAATGGCCGAAACCAGCCGGTTCCGGCCGTCCCAGCCCGAAAAAAGTGTTCGACGCGGCGCCCGCGGCGACGGTCGAGGCCCTCGCCAAGGAGCTGGGCCTGCGGCTCGGCGACCAGAATGAGTTGACCATCCGCCGCGTCAGGCGCGGCAAGGGCTATTCGTTCGTGCGGCCCAACGGTGTCCACATCCGCGATGCCCGCACTATTCGGCGGCTGCATTCTATGGCGGTGCCGCCGGCCTATCGCGAGGTGCGCTACTCGGCGGATCCGAGCACGCATCTCCAGGCTGTGGGACGTGATGCCGCGGGCCGGCTGCAATATCGCTATCACGCCGATTGGGAGAAGGTCCGCGAGCAACGCAAGGCGCATCGCCTGGAAAAGCTCGTCGGCGCGCTGCCCAAGATCCGACGCAAGGTCTCGGCGTTCCTGTCGGGCGACGAGCCGACCCGCGAGTTCGCGCTCTCGGCCGTCATCGAACTGATTGCGCGCACCGCGATCCGTCCCGGCAACGAATCCTATGCCCGTCTCAACGGCACACGCGGAGCCACCACGCTGCTGAAGTCCAACGTCTCGCTGGAAGACGACAGCTTCGTGCTGACCTTCAAGGCGAAGGGCGGCAAGGCGGTGCGCAAGGAGTGCGACGCGGCCAAGCTCGTGCGCGCCATCGGCATTTTGCAGGGCGTTCCCGGCAAGCGCATGTTCCAGTATCGCGATCCCTATGGCATCGTGCGCGCGGTCAGCACCACGCAGGTGAACGCGTTTCTGCGCGAGATCGCCGGCATCAAGATCTCGCTGAAGGATTTCCGCACGCTGATGGCCTCTGCCGTCGTCGTGGAATCGCTGTCGCGGATCACGCCGGCGACCAGCCAGCGTGGCCGCAAGAAGCAGGTGCTGGAGGCCATCCGCGGCGCTGCCGATCAGTTGTCCAACACGCCGGCGATCTGCCGCAAGAGCTATGTTCACGACACCATCGTCACCGCGTTCGAGGACGGCATCCTCGAACGCTTCGCCGCGACCATGAAGGGCCAGCGCTCGCAGGCCAGGCGCGAGCAGCTTTTGCAGCAGGTGGTGGCGACCGCGGCGGTCTGATCCTCTCCCGTCGCTACGCCTTGTTGGAAACGCCGTTGTCGGGACCAGGATCGCCGCCCGCGGCTGCCGCCGTGAGCCGTCCCAGATAGTGCGCCCATCCCGTCGCGTGCGCGGCAGCCTGTTCCTCGGTCGGCAGCCCGCTATGGGTCATGCGCAGCAATGTGCCGCCGTCGCGTTCGATCAGGTCGATCTCGATCAGGCTCGAGCCGGGCGGCACTTCCTGGCCGCCCTCCCATCCAAACGTGTAGGCGAGCCGATGCACCGGCACGACCTCGCGGAACGCGCCGCGGGCAACGCCGCCGCGGGGGCCGATGCCTTTGAGCAGATATAGCCCGCCGGGATGCGGCTCCGTGGACGCGTCGGAACCCATCCAGCTCAAAATCTTCTCGGGGTCGGTCAGGTAAGCGAAAACGGTGGCACGCGGGGCGGCGATCTGGGTCTCGCGTCGCACTATGAACGGTTCGGTCATCGGCGATCATCCCTGGGCTGACTGTGGGACATGGCGGTGCGCGAGCGGCCCGTCAAGGATTGCCCGTGACAAAGAGGTCCTGGCATCGTCATGATCGGGCCATGTACCTCTCGCCGACGCTCGCCTGGCTTGTCGATGCCGCCGCCGATAGCGCCGGGGCCGACCGTCTGCTCGCGGACCTCGGCGCGCATCTGGTCGCTGACGGCGTGCCGCTTGCGGCAGGCAGCCTGACGTTGGAGGTGCCACATCCGCTGATCGCGAAACGGACCTGGTTGTGGCGCGCGAACAACGGCCGGGTGATCGAAGCGCTCGGCTTCGCACCAGGCGGCCTCGCGCCCGACCCGCCCAACGATGCCGGCCGCCGCTGGCTGCGCGACATCGCGGACGGTGGGGTGCACGAGGACGTGGTCGGACGCCCCGACGGGCCGTTGCTCGGCTGGATCGGGCCGCGTCCGTTCACCGCGGACGAGACCGAGCAAATGCGCCAGGCCGCGCGCTTTGCCGCGACACCCCTTGCGGTGCTTGCCGCGCGTGCAACGTTGCGCGCGACGTTGGATGCTTATCTCGGCAAGCGCAGCGCGGAGCGGGTGCTGGCCGCACCCCTGCGGCGCGATCTCGGCGAGACCATTCAGGCCGCGCTGCTCTATGCCGATCTGCGCAATTTCACGCTCCTGTCGGAAACCAATCCGCCTGCCGACGTCATCGCGGCGCTCGATGCCTGGTTCGATCGCATCGCCGGCGCGGTTCACGCGTTCGGCGGCGAGGTGCTGAAATTCATCGGCGACGGCGTGCTCGCGATCTTTCCGGTGCTTGGGGCGTCGCCGCGCCACGCGTGCGATGCGGCTCTGCGTGCCGCGAGCGCGGCTGAAGCGGGGATGGCGTATCTCAACGCGGAGCGCCGTGCACAAGGTCTGCCGCCGCTCGCGTTCGGCGCGGCGCTGCATCTCGGCGAGATGCTGTGGGGTAATATCGGTGCCGCCAACCGGCTCGATTTCACGGCGATCGGTCCCGCCGTCAATCTCGCCAGCCGGCTCGAAGGATTGTGCAAGCCGCTCGGCAGAACCGTGCTGGTGTCGGGCGCGCTCGCCGCCGAGACGGACATGCCTCTGATCGCGCTTGGATCGCATTCGCTGCGCGGCATCGCCGTGCCATGCGAGGTGTTTGCGCTGCCGGAGACGCAAGCTCGGATATCGTAGCCCGGATGGAGCGGAGCGTAATCCGGGATCGTGCCACATGGGATTTTCCCGGATTGCGCTGCGCTCCATCCGGGCTACGGCAGCAAGCCTACATCCCACCCATCTTGCAGACGAGCTTCCATTCCTCGGCCGTCACCGGCTGCACCGACAGGCGGGAATATTTCACCAGCGCCATGTCGGCGAGCTTCTTCTCGGCCTTGATCGCCGCCATCGTCACCGGTGTCTTCAACGGCTTGTCGGCCTTGATGTCGACGCAGACGAATCTTTCGGTCTTGTCGGTCGGATCGGGGTAGGCTTCCTTGATAACTTCCGCGATGCCGACGATCTCCTTGCCCTCGTTGGAATGATAGAAGAACGCCTTGTCGCCCTTCTTTATGGCGACGAGATTCTGGCGCGCGGTGTAATTGCGCACGCCGGTCCAGGCTTCGCCCTTGGCGCCTTTCGCCACCTGCTGGTCCCAGGACCACACCGATGGTTCGGATTTCACCAGCCAGTACGCCATGTTCATTCCTCTGCCTTGAAAGGTCGCGTCATGAGCCCCGAGATCGCGGCGTCGATCGTGCTTCTGCCGGTCAGGATCGATGCGACGGCTTCCGATACTGGCATTTCGATGTTTTGCGAAGCCGCGAGCTCGATCAGGACCGGCGCGGTGAATTCGCCTTCGGCAAGCTTGCCGGCGGGCGGCTGCTCGCTGCGGCCAAGCGCCAGGCCGAGCGCGAAATTGCGCGATTGTGGGCTCGAGCAGGTCAGGATCAGGTCGCCGAGTCCAGACAAGCCCGTGAGTGTTTCACTGCGTGCGCCGAGCGCGCGCCCGAGGCGTGTCAGCTCGGCAAAGGCGCGGGTGGTGAGTGCGGCCTGGGCGGAAGCGCCGAGCTTGCGGCCGACCGCGATGCCGACCGCGATCGCCAGCACGTTCTTGGCGGCGCCGCCGATCTCGACGCCGCGGACATCGGTGGAATGATAGGGCCGGAAGGTCGGCGAGCCCAGCGCCTGCACCAGGTGGCTCGCCAAGGCGTCGTCCTTTGACGCCAGCGTCACTGCCGTCGGCAGGCCGCGCGCGACATCGTCGGCAAAGCTCGGCCCCGACAGGATCGCCGGCTGGACGTGAGGCGCGGCCTCGGCGATCACGTCGGTCATGAATTTATGGGTGCCGTGCTCGATGCCCTTGGCGCAGGCAATGATCGGCACCGGCTTTTCCAGGTGCGAGGCGAGCATGTTGACAGCACCGCGCAGATGCTGCGCGGGCACTGCGATCAGCAGCATGTCCGCGCGCGCGGCGAGGGCCAGGTCGCTCGTGACGATGATCTCCGGCGCAAGCCGCACGCCGGGCAGCCGCGGATTGTCGCGGGTCGATGCGATTCGCGTCGCGTGCTCGGGATTGCGCGCCCACAGCGTCACGTTCCGTCCGGCCCGCGCCGCCACCATCGCCAGCGCCGTGCCCCAGGCGCCCGCGCCGATCACCGCCACGGAGTGGAATGCGGCCATTGCTAGAATCCCGCGCGCGTCTTGCCGTATCCGGCCGGTGCCGTCGCGTTCGCATCGAGCAGCCAGCGCGCACGGGGCTGTGCTTCCATCGTGTCGGTCATGCCGAGTGCGAGACGTTCGGCGCCGGCCCAGGCGATCATCGCACCGTTGTCGGTGCAGAGCGCCGGCGGCGGCATGATCAATTGTGTTCCGGCCTTTCTCGCAACGTCATGCAGCGCCCCGCGGATCGCCTGATTGGCGGCGACGCCGCCGGCCGCCACCAGCGCACGCGGCGCACCGAACTGCTCGCGGAAAAGTTTCAGACCGACGCTCAACCGGTCGGCGGTGGAGTCGAGCACGGCCGCCTGAAAGCTCGCGCAGAGATCGCTGACGTCCTGCGGCGTGATCTCGGCCAACCGGCTCGCTTCGTTGCGCACCGCCGTCTTCAATCCCGACAGCGAGAAGTTGGCGTCGGGGCGTCCCTGCAGCGGCCGCGGAAACGCAAATCGCGCGGGATCGCCGCTGGCTGCCGCGCGCTCGACCTGCGGCCCGCCCGGATAGGGAAGTCCCAGCATTTTCGCGACCTTGTCGAAGGCCTCGCCGATCGCATCGTCGACGGTGGTGCCGAGGCGCACATACTGACCAACGCCGGTGACGGCGACGATCTGGGTATGGCCGCCCGAGGCGAGAAACAGGCAATAGGGAAATTCGAGTGCGTCGGTCAGGCGCGGCGTCAGCGCATGCGCTTCCAGATGGTTCACGGCGACCAGCGGTGTGTCGTGCACCATCGCGATCGCCTTCGCGGTGGTGAGCCCGACGATGACGCCGCCGATCAGTCCCGGGCCCGCGGCGGCCGCGACACCGTCGAGCTGGGCGAAGTCGATGCCGGCCTCAGTCATGGCGCGGTCGATGATGCCGTCGAGCAGGTCGACATGGGCGCGGGCCGCGATCTCCGGTACGACGCCGCCGAAACGGGCATGCTCCTCGACCTGCGACCACACGATATTGGACAGGATCTTGCCGCTGCCGTCAGGAGCACGCTCGATCACCGCCGCGGCGGTCTCGTCGCAGGTGGTTTCGATGCCCAGTACCAGCATTGGCGAATTGTTATCCAATTTGCGCCCTTCTCGCCCCCCTTGCGCTCATCCGCAAAGCAGAGTTCTGGTACGTCCGGTAGCATTCCGGGGTCGGCCAACGCAATCGTCACGCGCGGCCGTCCCTCGTCAAAGCGCCACTGCCACGTGGTTCGGGAACACAAGCGATGTCCATTCTTGTCACACGGCCGCATCCCGACAATGAAGCGACGTCGGAAAATCTGCGTGCACGGGGTCATGTGGTGCTGCTCGCGCCGGTGCTCAAGTGCGAGCCGGTCGCCTTCCATGACGAGAGTGAAACGAGCTACAGCGCCGTCATTGTCACGTCGGCCAATGCGATTCGTGGTGTCGCGCCGCAATTGCAGGAGCTTGGTCTCCTGGAACTGCCGCTGTTCGCGGTCGGCGAGCACACGGCCGCCGCCGCGCGCGATGCCGGCTTTGCCGAGGTGGTCGTCGCCGGCGGCGATGCCGCGGCCTTGCGCGACAAGGTGATGCAGAGCGCGCGCGACAAGCGGCTCAACAAGAAGAGCACGTTGCTCTATCTCGCGGGCGCGGATCTGTCGCGCGACCTCGGCGGTGAGCTGGGCGCCGAAGGCTTCAACGTCGTCACGCAGACGACCTATCGCATGGCGCCGGTCAAGCTGTTGCCGCGTGATGTCTGTGAGGGCTTTGCCGCCCATGGGATCGAGGCGGTGCTGCATTACTCCCGGCGCAGCGCGCGGGCTTTCCTGGAAGCCGCGCGGGACGAAGGTGTCGAAATCTCGGCCCTGGCGATCCCGCAATGCTGCCTGTCCGAGACCGTCGCCGGCGTTCTGCGCGAGGCCGGTGCCGCGCAGGTTCTGGTGGCCGCGACGCCGGACGAAAATGCCTTATTCGACACCTTGGAGCGTGCTTTGCGCACCCGTTTGGCGTAAGAGGTCGGGCCGAATCCGAGGTAATCGGATCCGTTCGTTCAGGGCAGGTAAGTGTGAGGAACCGTCACGATGGCCGACGACAAGCCTGAAGACGCAGGATCGGCTCCCGAGTCTAGCCGTGCCAGGCGCACCCCGCCCACCATCGACCTCGAGGCAACCGAAGTCTCGACCCAGCCGCAGGAGGTGGCGGGCGCGCCTGAGACTGAGGCAGCGACCGAACAGGCCGTGCATGAGCAAGCCAAATCTGAAGAGGGCAAGTCTGAAGAGGGCAACTCCGAACAGGCCGATGCCGAGCCGCAGCCCGAGCCTGCCGAGGAAGAATCTTCCGTTGCGGCCGCGTCGGTATCGCCGTCGATTTCACCCTGGGTTATCGCTCCGTTCTCTGGCGCCGTTGCAGCCGCCATTGTGATCGCCGTCGGCTGGATGCTGGGCTGGCCTGCGGTGCAGGCGCCGCCGGCTGCTCCGCAAGTGACGGGCGCAACCGTCGAGGCGCTGAGCGGGCGCGTGGCCGCAGTCGAAGCCAAGGCGGGCAAGCCTGCCGCCGATCCGGCCATGGTGGCGCGGATCGACGCGCTGGAGAAATCCGCAACGAGCCTGCGCGGCGACATCGCCAATTTGCGCGCACAGTCCGACAAGACCGCGAGTGCCATGAACGACGCAAAATCCGCGCCGAGTGCCGCCGCGCCCGATCTCGCCGCTCTCAACGACCGCCTCGCGCAGCTCGAGCGCGCCAGCAAGACCGAACGTGCCGAACTTGCGCAGCAGAGCGAGAAGATCGCCGACGCCAAGGCGATGGACGACAAGCCGCTGCGCCACGTGGTGGCGGCGGCCCTGCTCGACGTCGCTGTTCGCCACGGCGACGCTTACGAATCTCAGCTCGCCGCAGCGCGGTCGCTGGCAACAAAGCCGGATATGCTGAAGCCGCTCGACACCTTTGCATCGTCAGGCATTCCGACGCCGGTCGCGTTGAGTCGCGAGCTCCTCAACATCGTGCCAAAATTGTCGCCGCCGGCGGAAGCCCCGGCCAGCGGCACCGGAATCGTCGAGCGTCTTCAGGCGGGGGCGTCAAAACTCGTCCGCATCGAGCGTACCGACGGGGTCGGCAACGATCGCGGCGCCATCGTCGCGCGTGTGACGTCGGCTGCGTTGCGCAACGATTTCGTCGAGGCACGGCGCGAGTTGAAGACGCTGCCCGAGGCCGATCGTGCACCGGCACAAGCCTGGCTCGACAAGGCCGATGCCCGTGACGCGGCGCTCGCCGCCTCACGCAAATTCGCCGACGGCGCCATGGCGGATCTCGTCAAGCCTGGTCAATAAAGGTTCGCGCAACAATCAGCGCGTATAGGGATCGTCATGCTTCGCATCGTCCTCTTCCTCGTCCTGATCGCGCTGGCGGCGGCCGGCGCGGCCTGGGTTGCCGATCAGCCCGGCGACCTCGTCCTAACCGCGGGCGCCTTCCGCGCCACAACGACGCTTCCCAGATTCGTGCTCTTGCTTGGCCTGTTTGCCGCGGCGGTCGTGCTGGTCTGGAGCCTGCTGACGATGGCTTGGCGCGCTCCGGGGCGTCTGCGCCGCCGTCGTCACGAAAAGCGTCATGCGCGCGGCCGCCACGCCATCACCCACGGCCTGCTTGCGATCGGCCATGGCGACACCGCGCTTGCCCGTCGCCACGCCGATACCGCGCGGCGGCTGGCCGCAAACGATCCGCTCGCGCTTCTCTTGCATGCGCAATCGGCGCAGCTCGACGGCAATCGCGACGAGGCCCAGCGCGTCTTCCGTGTCATGGCCGAGCGCGAGGACACGCGCCTGCTCGGCCTGCGCGGCCTGTTCATCGAGGCGCAGCGCGCCGACGATGCGGTCGGCGCGGTGATGATCGCCGAGGAAGCGATCAAGCTGTCGCCGTCCTCGACCTGGGCTTCGCATGCGGTGCTCGGCTTCCGTTGCGCGCGCGGTGACTGGAGTGGCGCGCTCGCGATCCTCGATTCGAATCTGTCCGCGGGCCTGATCGACAAGCAGGCCTATCGCCGCCAGCGCGGCGTGCTGCTCGCCGCCCGCGCGCTGGAATTGGAAACGATGGACCGCGACGTCGCGCGCGAGAGCGTGATGCAGGCGGTCAAGCTCGCGCCGACCCTGGTTCCCGCCGCAGTGCTCGCTGCAAAATTCGAGAGCGAGGCGCATCAGGTGCGCCGCGCCATGAAGCTGGTGGAAACCGCCTGGCTCGCCAATCCGCATCCTGATCTCGCCGATGCCTATGCGCATGTGAAGCTCGGCGATTCCGCGCGGCAGCGCTTGCAGCGGGTCGAGACGCTTGCGGCCAAGATTCCTGCCGACAAGGCTGGTTATGTCGAGGGCCAGCTGGCGATCGCGCGCGCCGCGATCGATGCGTCCGAGTTCGCCCGTGCGCGCGCGGTGCTGTCGCCTTATGTCAACGATCCGACCCAGCGCGTGGCGCTGCTGATGGCCGAGATCGAACGTACCGAGCATGGTGACGGCGGCCGGGCCCGCGCCTGGACCTTGCGCGCGGTGCGCGCCCGCCATGATCCGGCCTGGACCGCGGACGGTTATGTCAGCGACCGCTGGCGTCCGGTCTCCCCGGTCACCGGCCGCCTCGACGCGTTCCAGTGGCAAACACCGGTCGCGAATCTTCCTTCCGACAAGGGCGCCATGATCGAATCCTCAGCCTTCGAGGAAGCCATGCTGGCGGCCCCGCCGCCGAAGCGGGTGACGGCGGTCCCGAGCGAAAGCCCGGCGGAACCGGCCGTAACGGCGCCGGATCCGGTGCCTGCCCCACAGGACAATTCGCCGCCCCTCGAGGCCAAGGAGATCTTAGAGGAAGCCGCCAAGGAGACCGCCAAAGAAACCGTCAAGGAAGAGCCGGTCGTCACGCCCGCCGAGCCGGTCCAACCGGCCCCCGAGATCGCCGAATCATCGCCCGCGGCGGCAACGCCGGTGTTCCGGACCCGCGCCGACCTCGGCAAGCCCACACCAGCGCCTATTCCCGCCGTCATCCCGATCGTTCGCGCCCCTGATGATCCAGGGATCGACGACGAGGGTCCGAGCGACGAATTTACGGAACAAATCGGCACGCCCAGGGACCACGCAAAGGCCCAGGCCGGCGGCTGGCGCGGATTCTGGTCTCGCTGGGGCGGGTGAGCGGCATTTGGGAGCCGGCTCCACCTTGCCAATTCGGGCCATGCCCGATATCAGGAGCGCGCGTAACGGGACCGGCCTCGCGCGGGCCCCGGCAAGGTTCGCCGCAATAGCTCAGTTGGTAGAGCACGTCATTCGTAATGACGGGGTCGGGGGTTCGAATCCCTCTTGCGGCACCAGCGCCCAAGCTCATTTGATCCTCGCAAGCCAGGCGTTCTGACCGGCGCATTCGGTCACCATGAGCGCACTGCACAGATGAGTCCGGTGAGCGCAGCATTGCATCACCGCGATGGAGAAGGATTCAATATCGCACGCCAACCTGAGTGATCGCGATCACATAAGCCCGCGATCGGCTTCCGTAGTGTCCGGCTCACGCCAAAACACGGGGAGATTTCATATGCGCAAGATCATTCTGGTGGCCGCCATGGTGCTGGTCTCTGCATCTGCCCAGGCTGGAGGCCCGCGCAGCCTGTCGTTGTCCGCGGTGAGCGAGCCGGCTTCGGTTCAGCAAACGGCGCCGATGCTTGCTGCCGCGCCGACGCAGGTGAGCGAAGCAGCGCCAGCCGTCGAAGCTCCGAAATATCTCGATCGCCCGCCGGCGGTTTCGCTTACGGCGCCTGCGGCGGCCGCTCAACCAACGACCACACCCACAACCACGATGGCCTCAGCGCCCGCGGCGACGGCCCAACCCGCTGCGAAGACGACGGCCAAGGCAGACAAGCCGAAGCACAAGCGCAGCTGGACCGAAGGCCGCATCATCAGCGAGCTGCATCGTCACGGCATCTACTGGTAAGGCGCCTGCTCTCAAAAAGCATATGGCCGGGACAAGCCCGGCCATGACGCAAGAGTTTTGGATCGGACTGGACGCGTTATTGCGAAACCGTCTGCACCACGCTCCCGATCGGACGCGCGCTCGAGGTCGGCACCTTCAGGTCCTTCAGCAGCGCCTCGTCATATTCCGGCAGCGTCTGGAAGGTCGTCTTGGCTTTCATCTGCACGATCTTGTAGCCGCCGGCCTTCAACCGCGCGAGCAGCGCCGGCATGGCTTCGCCCGTGTGCTTCTGGAAGTCGTGCATCAGGATGATGCCCTTGCCGAGCTTGTCGAGCCTGGTCATCACGGTCTCGATGATCTTCTCCGGCGTCGCGCCCTTCCTGAAGTCGAAGGAGTCGATGTCGGTCGAGAACATTGCGACGTTGCGGGTGCCGAAATAGCTCACGATCGCCGGATTGTGCTGAAGCTGCGGGAAGCGGAAGAACGGTGCGGGGTTGGTGCCGAGCGCGAATCTCACTGCGCTAAAGCCCTTCTCGACCTCGTCCTTGGCCATTTGCTCCGTCATCTTCTTGCCGTTCAAATTCACGTGCGACCAGGTGTGAGTGCCGACCGTGTGGCCCTGGGCCAGCACCTGGCGCAGGATTTCGGGATGATAGGTCGCATGCTTGCCGACCGAGAAGAACAGGCCCTTGGTGCATTCATCCGCGAGCGCCTTCAGCACCGCGGGCGTGTTGACCGGCCAGGGACCGTCATCGAAGGTCAGCACGACCTCCTTGTCGGTGAGGAAGTCGAACTGCTTGAAATGATCGAAGCCGAAGCCCGGACCGCCGGTGGTGTCGATCTCGACCACGCGGGAGACGCCGAGCGCGTTGGGATTGGCGCAGGTCGATTTCTGCTGCACCGGCACCGGCGCGGGTGCGGGCGCCGGAGCAGGTGCCGCCGGCTTCGCCGCAATCGCCGCCGTGGTCGCGACGTCGTCCTTGGCGGCGAGCTTCGCCTGTGCCGGCAATGGATCGGCGGCACGGGCGGCAATCGTCTTGGGAGCGGCCTGGTCGGCGCGCGAGGAATAATAAAACCAACCGCCGGCGGCAATCACGACCGCCGCAACTACACTGGCCAGCATCAGGCCCAACGCATTACGCATCGCCATTCTTTCCAATTACGCAACCAAACCGGCGGAATTTCCCGCTCGACGAGCCATTAATGCGAAGGATCGGTTAACGTGACACCAACACGACCGCCGATCGGGAGGAATTTCAGCGAGGTGCGCCAAAGTGACCGAAGTCACAGAGGGTGGGCCTCCCGTGACCGTCATCACAGTGGAAACTGTTTTGCTGGAGCATTGTCGATCCCATCAACAACGGGCCCGCTTCCAGCGGTGCCAATGGGAGCTTCAAATGACCAACTCGCTGAACACCAAGTCCTTGAGTAGCAAGATCCGCGACACCAGCCTGGCTCTGGGCTTTGCCGCCATCCTCTCGATCGCCTCGACCAGCTCGAGCTTCGCCTTCTCGTCCGAAGCGCAGCAGCAGTGCACCGGCGACGCCTTCCGTCTGTGCTCGTCGGAAATCCCGAACATTCCGAAGATCACGGCGTGCATGATGAAGCATCGTTCGGATCTGAGCGCCGGTTGCCGCACCGTGATGGACAAGGAACTCGCCAAAGGCGGCGCGTCACGCAAGGTCGCTGACGCCCAGGACAGCCAGTAAAGAGACAGTCAGTAAGAGACAGCCACTAACAGCAACGATGGCGTCGTTGCGTCAGTTAGCTCCCCTCGCGATGTGCCCCGGCGTGAATGCCGGAGCCACGCGGCGGCGCAAGCCCGCCTTTCAATAAAGCCGTTGCGGCTTCGGGATCGTCGCTCTAGCTTCGCCCGCACATCTTCCGGGTAAGAGGCATTACGCGATGACCAGATTTCTTTTCATCATTCCATTGATCCTGCTTGCATCGGCTGCGTCAGCGCAGCAGCCCGGTCACGACGCCTGTGCGCGCGATGTGACGCGCTTCTGCCGCCCGGTGATGAACAATGGCGATCAGGCTGTGCTCGCCTGCCTCAAGCAGAACCGTACGCGGCTCACCAAAGGCTGCGACAAGGTGCTGACGGATCACGGGCAGTAACTGTATTTGTCGTCCCGGCCTAGTGCGCAATTGCGCACTAGGCCGGGACGACGGCGGAGTCTGCCAGAGGCCTACGTGCTGCTTCCCGCCGCGGTGGCGACCACGGGCAGCACCTCACTTGCTGCCTGGTCCGGCGTCTCCTCTTTCCAGCGCACCGAGCCGAACGGACGCTCGAGCATGCGGCGGATCCGCACCGGATCGGGGCCGATGTGGAAATCGATCGCCTCCTGATGCAGCGCGCGTTCGGACTGTGTCGAGCGGTTGCGCTGGCGCAAATAGTCGAGCCAGGTCGGACAGTGGTAGCGCTCGGTCCACAATTCGGGATCGGCGATGTCGCGCGCGATCGACCAGCCATAGGCACCGTTGCGCTGCCGAGAGAGCTGCACGTCCTGCATCACGTTGTGAAAGGCGCGCGCGTTCTCTTGGGCGACGCGGTATTCGATCTCGACCACCAGCGGCCCGCTGCGCGCCGTGAGCGACAATTTGACTTCCGGATCCGCCAGCAAGTCGGCGTCTTCGTTGCGGGCGCCGACGCGCGGCATCGTGAGCCAGATCCCCAGCACCGGCGAGATCAGCATCAGGCCTGCAGCCGTCAGCAGTGCGACCTCGACGCCGGCATAGTCGGTGAGATGGCCCCAGCCCCAGGCGCCGATCGCGATGCCGCCGGAAATCGAGGCCTGGAACGCCGCAAGCGAGCGGCCGGCGACCCAGCGCGGCGCCGAGAGCTGCACGCCGATATTGAACAGCGCGATGGCGGCCATCCAGACCGCGCCTGCGAGCACCAGCGCAGCCGCGGTCAGCACCGGCTCTGTGCTCACGGCGAGAGCAGCCATCGCGAACGCCATTGAGATGGTGCAGGCGCGGATCGCGGCTTCGCCGCTCATGCGCTTGCGCAATTCGTGGATGTTGAGTGCACCGACTACGGCGCCCATGCCGAAGGCGCCGAGCATGATGCCGTAGGTCTGCGCGCCGCCATGCAGCAGATCGCGCGCGACCAGCGGCATCAGCGCCATGATGGCACCGCCAATCAGGCCCATCACCAGCGTGCGCAACAGCACGATCTTGATCGGCGGCGAATTGGTGATGTAGCGGAAGCCCGACACCATGGCGCGGTTGAGCTTCTCCCGCGGCAGGCGCGAGGGCTCGGTGTTGCGCCGCCAGAGCAGCAGCACCACCAGCAACGGCAAATAGAGGATCGCGTTACACGCAAATGCCGCGACGGCGCCGAGCGCGGCGACGATGACGCCGCCGACTGCCGGGCCGAAGCTGCGCGCGATGTTGTAGCTGATGCCGTTCAAGGCGACGGCCGACGGCAGTGCATCGGGCGGCACCTGCTCGCTGACCGAGGACTGCCAGGCCGGACCGAACAGTGCGTTGCCGCTGCCGACCACGAAGCAGAAGATGAGCAGCGTCTCTGGGGAAATGTAGTTGAGCCAGGCCAGGACCGTGAGTGCGGTCGCGCCAGTCAGCGCGATCATGAGCGCGATCAGGGTCACGATACGGCGGTCATACATGTCGGCGATGGCGCCCGCCGGCATCGAGATCAGCATGATCGGCAGCATCAGGGCGGTCTGCACCAGCGCCACCTTGTCCGCCGAGGCCGCCATCTGCGTCATTGCCCAGGCGGCGCCCACGCCCTGGATCAGCAGGCCGAGATTGGAGAGCAGGCTGGCGAGCCAGATGCGCCTGAACACGGTGTACCGCAGCGGCGCCATGATGCCGTCGGCGTCAACTTTCTGACGGTTCGTCTGCTCGGTCATATCCCCTTCCAATTGGGCTGGCAGAAGTTGTCTTGACGGTTGTCTTGGAGTGGTCTTTGGGCGATTCCGGCAAGTTCAGTGATGCCCGCGAAAGTCCTTCGCTGTCCAGTGGTTAGGCCGGTATAAGCGGTGCAAAGAGATGGTTTGGCGGGGGAGGAACATATGAAGCTGTCGCGACGGATGATCTTGCAAGGGGCCGGCAGCTTGCCCTTCGCAATTGCGAGCTTGCGGACGGGTGCATCGGCTCAACCCGCACCCGCTGCGCCGAGCGAGGTGCCTCCGATCCTGTTCGTCCACGGCAATGGCGATTACGATGCGCTCTGGATGACGACCTTGTGGCGGATGGAATCCAACGGCATCGCGCGAGACCGCATGGCCGCGATCAATTTCACCGATCCCAATGCACGAAGCGACGACAAGGTCGAGCAGGCGGGCCGCTCCTCGACCGAGGACCAGCGCCGCGAGCTTGCCGCTGCCATCGTTCAATTGAAGCGCCGGACCGGTGCATCCCGCGTGGCGCTGGTCGGCAGTTCGCGCGGCGGCTACGCGATCCGAAACGTCATCAAGAGCGGCGGCGCCGCCGATGTCAGCCACGCCGTGCTCTGCGGCACGCCCAATCACGGCGTGTTCGCGACCGACGACCAGCCGAACAGCGAGTTCAACGGCCGCGGCGCGTTCCTGCGCGGCCTGAACGATGGCGAGAGCGAGGTGACGCCGGGTGTCGCCTTTCTCACCTTGCGCAGCGACGGCATGGACAAATACGCGCAGGCCGATGGCCGCTTCATCGGCAAGCCCGGTACGCCGACCGGCGTCAACGTCGAAGGTCCGGAGTTGAAGGGGGCCACCAACCTCGTGCTCGGCGCACTCGATCATCGCGAAGTGGCATTCCACCCCCGAGCTTTCCGCGAGATCTATAAGTTCATCGCCGCCCGCGAGCCCGCGCGCGTCGCGATCGTGCCGGAGCAGAGCGTCAGGCTGAGCGGCCTCGTGACGGGCACACCGGGCGGCACGCCGACCAACCGGCCGGTGGCCGGTGCAACCGTCGATGTCTTTCGCGTCGATCCTGAAACCGGTGAGCGCAAGGGCAGCGCCGTGTACAGTGCGAAGACCGGCGCCGACGGCCGCTGGGGACCGGCGCAGGTCGAGCCTTCCTGGTCGCTCGAATTCGCCCTCGCAGCGCCGGATGCGCCGACGACGCATATCTACCGCTCGCCCTTCCCGCGCTCGTCGGACGTGGTGCATCTGCGCGCCGCGCGTCCGCTCGGGCCCGCGGACAAGGACGCCGGGGTTGTCGTGATCATGTCGCGTCCGCGCGGCTATTTCGGCCTGCCGCGGGACGTGGTGCTGCTCGACGGCAAGGAGCCGGCGGACGTCAAATCGGGTGTGCCCACTGATTCGACAGCAACATTGCGCCTTCCGGCCGGCGAGATCGGGCGTAACATCGTGGCCCAATTTGGCGAAGAACGAATTGTGGCACGCGCCTGGCCTGCCCAAGAGAACAGGATTGCGATTGCCGAGCTGACTTACTAGCTAATTGCCTGCGTCACCTCTGCGGGAGCGAGCCATGAACATCGCCAGCGTGCGTCGGCCCATCGTCCCTCCGACCCCGCCGCGTGCGCCCGACGACATGTCGTTCCTCGGCCGGCTTGCCGTGCTCAAGCGGAACATGATCGCGACCTGGGGGCAGCGCGCCTATGAGGAAGACGTCATCGAGGGCCGCTTCTTCTTCCGCAACAGTTTTATCCTGAACCGGCCGGATGCGATCCGGCATGTGCTGCTCAGCAATTACGAGAATTATTCGCGCACCCCGGCGGGCATCCGCATGCTTCGTCCCGTGCTTGGCGACGGTCTTCTGATTGCGGAGGGCCATTCGTGGACGTTTCAGCGGCGCACCCTCGCGCCGGCGTTCACGCCGCGGGCGACGGCAAATCTCGTTCCGCACATGACGGCGGTGCTCGACGAGACCATCGCGAAACTCGACGCGCGAACGAGCGAGCCAGTCGACCTGCGCGAGGTCATGCAGCGGATGACGCTGGAGATCGCCGGACGCACCATGTTCTCGTTCGGCATGGACCGGCATGGTCCGGCCTTGCGCAACTTCGTCATGGAGTATGGAGCCCGGCTTGGGCGACCGTACTTGCTCGACATGGTGCTGCCCCTGTCCTGGCCGAGTCCGATGGATTTTGCCCGTGCCCGTTTCCGCAAGCGCTGGACCGAATTCGTCGCGATGCTGATCGCCGAGCGGCGGGAGATGGGCAAGAAAGACGGCGCGCCGCCACGCGACCTGTTCGACCTCATGGACGAGGCGCGCGACCCCGAAACCGGAAAGGGCTTTTCGGACGAGCAACTCGTGGACGAAGTCGCGACCATGATCCTCGCTGGTCACGAGACCACGGCGACCGCGCTGTTCTGGGCGCTCTATCTGCTCGCGCTCGATCCCGATACGCAGGAGGAGATCGCCTCCGAGACGCGTGGCGAACATCTCGACAGCATGGCTGACATCGATCGCCAGAAGTTCACCCGTGCCGCGATCGAGGAGACCATGCGGCTTTATCCGCCGGCCTTCCTGATCGCCCGGGCCGCGCGCGAGAAGGACAACGCGGCCGGCGTCGCCATCGGCAAGGGCGACATCATCATGATCGCACCGTGGCTGCTGCACCGGCACGAGAAGCTGTGGGATCAGCCGAACGCGTTCATCCCGAAACGCTTCATGTCGACGGAAGCGCCCGATCGGTTTGCCTATCTGCCCTTTGGCGCGGGTCCGCGCGTCTGTATCGGCGCCCCGTTTGCGCAAGCCGAATCCGTGCTGGCGCTGGCCCGGCTGATCGGCGCGTTCCGTGTCGAGCTTGCCGATACCAGCCCTGTCATTCCCCTCGGCGTCGTCACGACCCAGCCGGACCGTTCGCCCCTGTTCCGCATCACGCGTCGGTGACGGGCGTTCGCCTGGCCGACGGCGTGATCCACACCAGATAGAGTTACGCCATGAGCGATATCCAGGCCCAGTTGTCTGTTCTGAAGCAGACCGCCGATGCGAAAGTGGTCGACGCGATCTCGCGGCTGATCGAGGACGGCGAGGATCACGAGCTCAACCGCGTCAATGTCCTCGATTTCGCGAAACAGCACGGCCTCGATGAAGAGCACGCGATCTCGGCATTCCTGCATTCGGCGCGGCTCGGCCTGTTCGATCTGGGCTGGAATGTGCTGTGCCCGGGCTGCGGCGGCGTGTTAGGGGCGCACTCGACCCTGAAGGCGCTCAAGCCCGACGATTATCATTGTGCGCTGTGCGCATGCGGCTACAAGGCCTCCGTCGATGATCAGGTCGAAGTCTCCTTCACCGTCAATTCACGCGTCCGGCGCATTGCGGCGCATGATCCTGATACGCTTCCGGTGTGGGAGTACTTCAAGCAGGTGTTCTGGAGTTCCGGCGTCGACTTCAACAAGGAATCGTTTGCGACGCTCGCCAACGAGGTGACGCTGGATACGATGGAGCTGCCGGCCGGCGAGAAGGCGACCATGTCGCTGCAACTGCCGAACGATTTCATCATCATCTTCGAACCGGTGACGCACGCGGCCCATTTCATCGACGTGCAGGGCGAGCCGACCAAGGACCGTCAGCAGCTCGCCATCATGTACAACAGGGTGCAGGCGCCGACGGGAACCACGACCATGCGGCCGGGCCCGCTGCGGCTGTCGCTGGAGAACCAGGCCGGCGTACGCGTGCTGCCGTCGGTCTTCATCGCGGCCGAGGCGCTCCATCACCTCATAGGCAAGCGCAAGCCGTTTCTCACCGCCAAGCGGATGCTGTCGAACCAGACGTTTCGCGATGTGTTCAAAGCGGACAATCTCAGTCTCGACCAGCGGCTCCAGATCACATCGCTGACCTTCCTGTTCACCGATTTGAAGGGGTCGACCGCGCTCTATGAGCGCGTCGGCGATCTCGCCGCCTTCGACCTCGTGCGCGCGCATTTCCACGCGCTGCTCGAGATCATCTCGTCGGAGAAGGGCGCGGTGGTGAAGACCATCGGCGACGCCGTGATGGCGACCTTCATCCGTCCCGAGCATGCGATCGCGGCGGGTTTGCGGATGCGCGCGGCGATGGACGAGCTCAACAAAAAGCGCGGCACCGCCGACCTCGTCGTCAAGATCGGCATCCATGAAGGTCCGTGCCTCGCGGTGATGCTTAACGAGCGGCAGGATTATTTCGGCCAGACCGTCAACATCGCCGCCCGCGTGCAGAGCCTCTCGACCGCGCAGGAGATCCACATCACCGGCCCAGTGCTGGATGCGCCGGCGGTCGCCGAAGTCCTCAAGCAGCGCGAAATCATGCCGATCCAGAAGCAGGCCGCACTGCGCGGCATCGCCGACAAGATGGTGGTGTACGAGATACCGTAATTGGTGTCGTCCCGGCCTTCGCCGGGACGACATGTGCGCACTTGGCTTGTCCTACTCCAAAATCACGGACTTTGGATTGCCGAAACGTAATGCAGTGCGCGGAACTGACACACGTTGCGCCGGTTGAGTTTCCTGCTCATATAATGCTGGTAGCGGCCGCGCTTCCGCGGCTTCATCGATTTCGGTAGGACCTTATGCTCGACGGCCTGCGCCAATTCATCGCCGACATTGTTGCTCCCCATGCCCAGGACCGCGCATTTGATGACAGCGACTACCGGCTGGCGGCGACGGCGCTGCTGGTTCACGTGATCTCGCTGGACGGCCAGCCGACGGCTGCCGAGCAGCGCAAATTGCACAGCCTGATCGAAAGCCACTTCGGGCTCGATCGCGGCACTGCCGATCGTCTGATCGCGGATGCGACAGAAGTCGAGGGCGAAGCGGTCGACCTTTATCACTTCACTAGCGTCATGATGCGCTCGCTCGACGAAGAGGGCCGCAAGCGGGTCGTCCAGATGATGTGGGAGCTGGTCTACGCCGATGGCCAGGTCACGGAGTTCGAGGACAATGTCGTCTGGCGCGCCTCCGACCTGCTCGGGATCGCCCAGCGCGACCGGATCGACCTGAAGCACGCGGTCGCAGACCGCGCCGGCGGCCAGGTCAAGGACGACGCGGTCGGTGGGTGATCCCTGCCGACTCCGCCAATTGACGGTTGTGCAGATCACATGACGAAACTTTAATGTAGCCTCTGGGCTGCCCGGGTTCCGGATTTCCGCTGTAAATCCGCGGGTTTCCTGCTTCCCCGTTTCCCGTTCAAGTGGCTATGCGGCGGACGCCGCTTGCCTGTCGCGCTCGGCCTATGCTCTCGTTCCAGCATTGCGGGGCCAAAAAACTTACATCAAGAGATCTCGATCGTGACTGAGCGGGTAACACTGATCACCGGTGCCTCGGCGGGCATCGGCACGGAGCTGGCGCGTGTGTTCGCCGCGAACGGACACCGTCTTGCGCTGACGGCGCGACGCGCAGACCGGCTCGAGGCGCTCGCGAACGAGATCGCCGCCAAGGGCGGCAAGAAGCCGATCGTGATCGCCTGCGATCTTGAGGATGCGGATGTCGGCGAGAAGATCGCCGCCGCGCTCGCTGCCGAAGGCGTCGAGCTCGATCATCTCGTCAACAATGCCGGCTTCGGCGTATTCGGTGACGCAATCGAGCGTGACCGGGTCGAGCAGCTCGGCATCGTGGATGTCAACGTCCGGGCTCTGACGGATCTGTCGCTGCGCTTTGCCGATCAGTTGATCAGGAACAAGGGCGGTCTTCTCAATGTCGGATCGGTCGCCGGCTTTCTGCCCGGCCCCGGCATGGCCGTCTACTACGCGTCCAAGGCCTATGTGATTTCCTTCACCGAGGCCTTGCGGGCGGAGCTTGCACCGCACGGCGTTCGCGTCACCGTACTTTGCCCGGGCCCGGTGCCCACCGAATTCCAGGCGCGCGCCGGCGTGGGGTCGGGGCATGATACGGCCCTTCTCAATGTTCCTGCCGCCGAGGTCGCACGGCAGGCCTATCGCGGCCTGATGGCCAACAAGCGGGCAGTGCTCCCCGGTCTGGGCATCAAGATTGTGCCATTCGCCCTGCGCTTCTTCCCCCGTGGCTTCATCCTGTCCGCCACCAGCCGGTTTCAGAGGCAAAGATACTGAAGAGAGCTCTCGGTCCGTAGTGGCCCGGAGCTTGCTTTCTATCGGGCGTGTGTGTGCGCAAACTCACACGAAATTAACGATCGCTTAGTTATGCTGGCGGTCTGAACCGATAGCACTCGCAGAGACCATGTCGTTCCGGACGAACAGGTTTGGTGGCGCAGAAGTGGTGCCCTTCCCCAGAAGGACGCCGAACGTCGCTGCCTCCGAAACTCGGTTGCCGGTTCTGATCATCCTGCATCAGGAATCATCGACGCCCGGCCGCGTCGGCAATGCGCTGCGCGCGCTCGGCCATCGCCTCGACATCCGCCGTCCCCGCTTCGGCGATCCGCTGCCCGAGACCCTCGACCGGCATGCCGGCGCTGTGGTCTTCGGCGGTCCCATGAGCGCCAACGATCCCGACGACTACATCCGCCGCGAGATCGACTGGATCGAAATTCCGCTCCGCGAACAGCGGCCGTTCCTCGGCATCTGCCTCGGCGCGCAGATGCTGGCGAAGCGGTTAGGGGCTCGCGTCGCGCCGCATGCGGATGCACTGACCCAGATCGGCTACTACCCGATCCGCCCGACACCCGCGGGCCACGGGCTGTGCCCGCACTGGCCGGCGCGGGTCTATCACTGGCATCGCGAAGGCTTCGAGTTGCCGGTTGGCGCTGAACTGATTGCGGAAGGTGATGATTTTCCCGTGCAGGCGTTCCGCACCGGCAACGCTTTCGGCGTGCAGTTTCATCCTGACGTGACCTACGCGATGATGCATCGCTGGACCACGCGCGGCTATGACGGCCTCAGCGCGCCCGGCGCGCGGCAGCGGCATCACCATTTCGCGGACCGTGCCGTCTACGATGCCGCGGAACGCGCCTGGCTCGATCATTTCATCGACGGCTGGCTGGTGCGCCGGCCGGTGCTGGCGCAAGCCGCCGAGTAATCGCGCCTTCTCAGGTCCTTAACGCAGGTCCTTGGCGCAAGCCCTTGTCTCATCCCTTGATATGCTAAGCTCGCTGCCAACGAGCGCGCGCGAACGCGTGCCGGCAAACAAAGGGAGAGCGCCATGGGCTATGAACACATTCTCTATGACGTCAGCGACAAGGTCGCGACCATCACGCTCAACCGTCCCGACCGCATGAATGCGTGGACCCCCATCATGGAGCGCGACGTGCGCCATGCGATGGAAGCATCGAGCGCTGATGACAATGTCCGCGTCATCGTCATCACCGGCGCGGGCCGCGCTTTCTGCGCCGGTGCCGACATGGACGCATTGAAGGGGCTCGACCCCGATGATGTCAGGCGCGCGTCGAACCTTCCGCCCTTCGACATGAACCGGCGGCCCGACTGGCAGACGCGCTATGGCTTCTATCCGTCGATCGGAAAGCCTGTCATCGCCATGCTCAACGGCGCAACCGCCGGCATCGGCCTCGTCCACGCGCTCTATTGCGACCTGCGCTTTGCCGCCGACAACACCGTGTTCACCACCGCCTTCGCGCGGCGCGGATTGATCGCCGAGCACGGCATCAGCTGGATGCTGCCGCGAATCGTCGGCCATGCCAACGCGATGGATCTGTTGCTCTCGGCGCGCCGCGTTTCGAGCGACGAGGCATTGCGGATCGGGCTGGTCAACCGGCTCTGCTCGCCAGAGAAGCTGCGCGAGGAGACCTATGCCTATGCGCGCGACCTTGCCGATTTCGTCTCGCCGAGCGCGATGGCCGTGATCAAGCGGCAGCTTTACGAGGTGCCGTTCCAGACGTTGGCGGAGGCGACGATCGCGGCCAACCGCGACATGATGGTGGCGCTGAACGGCAGCGATTTCAGGGAGGGGGTCGCGAGCTTCATGGAGAAGCGGCCGCCAAGGTTTACGGGGAAGTAGGGGGGAGATTTCGGATGGAGCCCGGCTTCGCCCTTCGGGCTACGCCGCGGCAGCCTTCGCTCGTTTCGCTACGAGGGACTGTCCGGGCTTGCCGAGCCGAAGCTCGCGAAGCGAGCGAAGGCTGGTGGAGCCAGGCGGGATCGAACCGCCGACCTCGTCATTGCGAACGACGCGCTCTCCCAGCTGAGCTATGGCCCCTTTTGTAGGCCGCTCTGGTCAATGCGGCCGACAACCGGGCGCCATTTAAGTCCCCGCCAAGGTCAAGTCAAGGACGGGTGTAACCCGGTTTTAGCCATCCCGGCACCGACTTCCCTTGTTTGGACCGGGGGGAACCGATATCTAGCAAAAGACGTCAATCCCGACCGAAGCCAGAGTTTTTAAAAGCCATGCGTGCCGTTCTCGACATCGTCATCATCGTGCTCGACCTCTACGTCTGGCTGCTGATCGCGTCCGCGATCCTGTCCTGGCTGATCGCCTTCAACGTCGTGAACACCCGCAACCAGTTCGTCTCGGCGGTGGCGGAGTTCCTGTACCGAATCACGGAGCCGGTCCTGGCGCCGATTCGCAATTTCCTGCCCAGCCTCGGCGGCCTCGACATCTCGCCGATCATCCTGATCCTGCTCATCATGTTCATCGAGCGGGTGATCCTGTATTACATCTACCCGAACGTGATCTAGGCAGGCTGGAGCGCCCTGGGTTGCCAAAGAACCTTGTCATCAAGGAACCTTGGCGTTACGGGGCCGCAGGAATCAGCATCGCGCTGCGGGTAACGCCCCGCGGCGGCCGCGACGACATCGACGGGATCGAGCAGCTCTCCGATGGCCGCAGCGTGCTCAAGGTGCGTGTGCGCGCTATCGCCGATGGCGGCGAGGCCAACAAGGCCGTTCTGGTGCTGCTGGCGAAATCGCTGGGCGTGCCCAAGGCCAGCGTAAAACTCCTGTCGGGAGCGACCTCGCGGCTGAAGCAGATCGCGGTCGACGGCGATCCGGCGCGGCTCGGCGAAGCCCTGCGCCAGCTCGCATCAGCCAAATCGACAGACTGAGGGAACTGACATGACCGCCAGGATCATCGACGGAAAAGTCATCGCCGCGGAACTTCGCGCCCGCGTCGCCGACGAGGTCGCACGCGTCAAGCGCGAGCACAATCTCGTGCCGGGCCTCGCGGTGGTCCTGGTCGGAAGCGACCCGGCGAGCGAGGTCTATGTCCGCTCCAAACACACCCAGACCCAGGCCGCCGGCATGGCCTCGTTCGAGCACAAGCTGCCGGCCGACGTCTCGCAGGCAGATCTCCTGGCGCTGGTTGCTAGACTCAACCGCGATCCCGCTGTGCACGGTATTCTGGTGCAATTGCCGCTGCCCAAGGGCCTCGACACCGAGGCCGTCGTCAATGCCATCGACCCCGCCAAGGATGTCGACGGGCTGCATCCGAACAATGCCGGCCGCCTCGCCGGCGGTTTCGAGGCGCTGTCGCCCTGCACGCCTCTCGGTTGCATCATTTTGACCAAGAGCGTGCATGCGTCGCTCGAAGGCATGAACGCCATCGTCATCGGCCGCTCCAATCTCGTCGGCCGCCCGCTGGTGCAGCTGTTGCTGAACGAGAACGCCACGGTGACCATCGCGCATTCGCGCTCGCGCGACCTGCCCGGGCTCGTCAAGCGCGCAGACCTCGTCTACGCCGCGGTTGGAAAGTCCGAGATGGTGCGCGGCGACTGGCTGAAGCCGGGGGCGACCGTGATCGACGTCGGCATCAACCGGATCCCGAAGGACGACGGCAAGACGCGTCTCGTCGGCGACGTTGCCTATCAGGAAGCGCTCGCCGTGGCCGGCGCGATCACGCCGGTGCCGGGCGGCGTCGGTCAGATGACGGTCGCGTGCCTGCTGGTGAACACGTTGCGCGCGGCCTGCGCGATTGCAGGGCTGCCGAAACCGGCGGTGTAGTTCACCTCGCCCCGCTTGCGGAGCGAGGGAGCAGAGCTCAGGCCTTCTTCTTCTTCTTCTTCTCGCGATCGATGCCTTCGAGGATCAGCTTGTGCGCATCCTCGGGGCCGCCCCAGCGCAGGATCTTCACCCACTTGCCGGGTTCGAGATCCTTGTAGTGCTCGAAGAAGTGCTGGATCTGCTGGAGCGTGATGTCCGGCAGGTCGGAATACGACTTCACCTTGTCGTAACGCTGGGTGAGCTTGGACGACGGCACCGCCAGAATCTTCTCGTCGCCGCCGGCTTCGTCTTCCATGAACAGAACGCCGACCGGGCGCACGCTCATGACCGCGCCTGGGATGATGGCGCGGGTGTTGATGATGAGGACGTCGCAGGGGTCGCCGTCGTCGGACAGCGTGTGCGGGATGAAGCCGTAGTTACCGGGGTAACGCATCGGCGTGTAGAGGAAGCGGTCGACCACCAGCGTGCCGGCTTCCTTGTCCATCTCGTATTTGATCGGTTCGCCGCCCACGGGGACTTCGATGATGACGTTGACGTCGTTGGGTACGTTTTTCCCGATCGAGACCGCATCGATACGCATTCAAGGCTCCGTTGTTGCCGAGGTTAAATCGCACCCGGCAGCGATTTTGGCGCTGTCATACGCGGGCTTGGCCCGCTGATCCATCGCGTTTTTGTGAAATAATGAATCCGGCGATCACCGGCTCAAAAGGCAACGGTATCGACGGAAGGGAAACACTGCCGGCTGGACTTCAGCAGCTCAATTGGTCCAAGCGAAGGCAACCTTGTCGAGCGATTTGGGCCCGAAACGCTCCGAGGAACGTGCCACCATGCGGCCGCCCAAGGCACGGTAGAACTCCGTGGCCGGATCATTGTCCGAGAGCGCCCACACCACCATGCTCTTCAGGCCGCTCTGCATCAGGTCGCGGCGGGCCGCGGTGAACAGGCGGCGGCCAAAGCCCAGGCCCTGGAATTCGGGACGCAGATAGAGCTCGTAGACCTCGCCGTCGAAATGCAGGCTGCGGGCGCGGTTGCGGCCGTAATTGGCGTAGCCTGCGATCTTGTCGCCGAACACCAGCACACTGACGCGGCTGCCCTTGCGGATCGCGCTGTCCCACCATTGCGGACCGCGGCGGTTGATCAGCTTTTCCAGTTCGGCGCCGGGAATGATGCCCTGATAGGCGGAGCGCCAGGCTTCGTCATGGGTGGACGCCACCGCAGTTGCATCTGCGGCTTTGGCCGGCCGGACCTCGATCAGGGTTGTGCTCATGGACGTGATCAAACCAAGTCGCCGCGCCGGCGGCAAGACCTATCGTTAATTATCGGTTAACGTGTGGACTTTCTGCATCAGTATTTGAACCATGTTGTACCGAAAAAAGACAAGACGCCGATTCGAGTGGCACCGGAGTGCCATGCGTCGGTGCAAAACTGCTTTGCGGCAACGAATGAACGGCAATCGCAACGCAGAAAGTCTGCCGATATTGATTCGTTCCTACTAGTCTGGCCGTTGCTGTTCTCGCCTCCGGCAATTCATGCGGCTCCTCAAACTCCTCGTGCTTCTGCCTCTGTTGGCCTTGCTGACTGCGCCGCCCGTGTGCGCTCAGGTCACGTTTGGTTCGTCCGGAGCGGAGGGCGATCCGTTTCGCCGGCAGCAATGGCGCGTGCCGTCGCCAGATACCGACATCGCCGCCTATGCCCTGCTGTTTCGCCCGCCGGGTGCCGGCCCGTTCCGGCTTGCGGTGATCGCGCATGCTTCGACGCAAAATGGCTTGCGGCGCGCGCAAACGCCGCAGCTGGAATACCGCGCACTCACTGCGTTCCTCATTGCGCGCGGTTTCGCCGTGCTGGTGCCGGAACGGCTCGGCCATGGCGCGACCGGGGGCCGCTATGTCGAGGACCAGGGTGGCTGTGACGAAGCGGACTATGTGCGCTCGGGCCGCGCAACGGCCGACGAAATCTCGCTTGCGCTGGAGGATTTGCGAAAGCAGGATTTTATCCGCAAGGACGCCGCGATCGTGATCGGACATTCCGCCGGTGGTTGGGGCGCGCTGGCGCTCGCGAATGCCGATCCGAAGGCGATCTCCGCCATCATCGCCATTGCGCCGGGCCGCGGCGGCCATGCCAATGACGAGCCGAACCGGATCTGCTCGCCGCATACGCTTCTCGCGGCGGCGGCTGAATTCGGCAAGGCCGCGCGCATCCCCGTCACGTGGCTCGTTGCGGCCAACGACAGCTACTTTGCACCGGCATTTTCGCTTGCGTTGGTCGAGGGGTTTCGGCGCAGCGGCGGCAAGGTCGACTTCCGTGCGCTGCCGGCGGTGGGTAGCGAGGGGCATTGGATGATCGAAAGCGAGGCCGGCGTCAAAGCCGCGAGTGCAGAACTCGATCGCGCGCTGAAGCCGGCTGGCAAAAAGCCATGACGCTGTATTTCCTGATGTTGGACAATCGCTGATGGGCAAATGGCCTGACGATGACGTCATCCTGTTCGACGGCGTCTGCATCTTCTGCTCGCGCTGGGTCCGATTCGTCGCCGCGCGCGACACGGCGAAGCGATTTCGCTTCACGCCGATCCAGTCGGATTATGGCGCCCGGCTGGCGCGCACCTTCGGCATCGATCCCGCTGATCCTGACACCAATGCCGTGGTTCATGGCGGCGAGGTGTTCATGAAGTCGGACGCTGCGCTGACTGTGCTGTCGAATCTCCAAGGCTGGGGTTGGGTCCACGCGCTATTCGCCGTGCCGAAAGCGTTGCGCGACCCGGTGTACAGCCTCATTGCGCGCAATCGCTATCGCATTTTCGGCAAGTACGATGCGTGCTTCGTGCCGGATACTGATTTAAGGGCACGGGTGATAGAATAGTCAGGTCCCACAGCGTCGGTTTGCGTTTGATGCAATCAAAAGTAGAATAGATAAGTCGCTTATCTATTGTTACTCCTCAAGTTTCGTAGGCTGGATTCAATATGACAGACGATGAAAGAAAGCTTCGATTTCGGCCTCGCGCACGAATCATCAGAACGATTGGCGACCAACTAATCAGCGGGCCAGAGGCTGCAGTGATTGAGTTGGTGAAGAACTCATACGATGCCGACGCCTCGTTCGCCTTGATTAAATTCATACCCCCGCTGCAGATCGGAAAAGGCAGGATAGTATTCACCGACGATGGTGTGGGTATGACACTCGCCGATATCGAGAATAAGTGGATGGAGCCGGCTACCGCATCGAAGACAACCACGCGCCGTTCGGCTTTGCGGAACCGACGGATGATGGGATCGAAAGGCATCGGACGATTTGCGGCAGCGAAACTTGGCTCGAAGATGGCCCTAATACGCACTGCCCACCAATGGCATCAAAGCCAATCCTCAGGCCGCCAATCCCCGCGAACAAGTCGATGAACTTGAAAGCCGCTGGCCGACGTCGCCTCTCTGGCAATCGGTCCAGATACTCTTGCAGCCATTTGAGCGCCATTGGAGAAGGGCGAGAATCGCCATTTTCGTATCGGATGACCGTCCGCTCCGTAACGCCAAGAAGATTGGCCGTCTCAGCCTTGGATAGCCCCGTCTTCAGTCGAAGGGCTTCGAATTCGACCGAATGATGCGAGCGGGGCATGACTTTTCATCTTGGGACAATCAACTGACAGCTTGTCATCGATTCGTCCCAGAATGTATAGTTGTTCATGGTATGTTCCGTCAAGCCGAGTTACTTGCTGTCGGTTGCCGCCACCACTTCCCTCGCCGCCCGCTCCCCTGAGTCCCTCGCTCCATGCGCCGTCGTGAAGAAGTTCGGCGACGTCGCTTCTCCCGCAAAGAACAGCCGCCCGTTCACCGGTGCCGCCAGCACGGCGCGATCACCGGCGTGGCCCGGCAGCGCGTGCGAGTATGAGCCTCGTGCGAAGGGGTCGTGCGCCCAGCGGGACTCGTAGAGCGGCTTCAGCTTTCGCCTGATGTCGTTGCCGAGAAAGCCTGCGATCTCGTCGATGCCCTGCGCGGCAATCGCGCCGTCGCCGGCATCTTCCAGTTCGCGCGCAAAGCTGCCGCCGAAAAAACCTTCGATGCAGGGCTGGCCGAACGGGCGGATATGATAGGTGCCCATGTCGGTGCGCATGGTAGCGCCGCGCAGGTTTCCTTCCTTCGGGAAGGCCTCGGCATCGTCGAGCGCCAGCGTGATCTTGTCGTCGACGCCGAGCGGCAGGCCGGCCGCGGCGTCGACCTTGTTGCGCAAGGCAGGCGAGAACCGGATGGCTTCGTTGGCGATCAGATTGGTCGGCACGGTGACGATCACCTTGTCCGCGCTCAGCGTGCCCTGCGATGTCTCGATGCGGATGCGCTTGTCCGAATGATCGATCAGCGTGACGTTGCAGTTCAGCGCCACCGGGCAGGGCGCGCCATAGGCCGCGATCAGAGCGCCGTAGCCACGGCGGACGCGCCAGTTGAGGTCGCTGTCCTCATACGCGTGCCAGTCCAGTGTGGACATGTCCTTCAGTTCGCAGCCGTTGATGTAGGTCGAGATCGCGTCGATCATGGGGTTCCAGCGATTGCCGGGCTCCAGGCTCAGGCTGGCGGGGACATCCTTGCCCTTCTGGGCCGCCTCCCACAGCCGCTGATAGAAGGCGTCCATCGCGTGCATGAAATCATCGCGCTCGGCTTTCGGAAATGCGTTGCCATAGGTGCGCTCGCGCCAGGGCGGGAGGTCCTTGTTGACCTCGAAACCGAGCTGTTTTGCAATCGCGACGAAGGAGTTGTTGTCCGCCGAATGCAGCCAGCCGCAACCGACGTCGAAGGTGACGTCGGGCGAGGCCTGCACCGTCCAGGCCCGGCCACCGAGCCGGTCGCGCGCCTCCAGCACGATCACGGCGAAGCCGGAGCCTGCCAGCGCATGCGCCGCGCCGAGGCCGGCGGCGCCCGCACCGATAATCGCGACGTCGACGGAGGAGGGCAGGGAGCTCATGGGCGGGCTCTAGCATGTTCGCGAAGAGTGCTGAAGCCGCCGCAAGCACAGCTGTCATCACCCGCGCAGGCGGGTGATCCAGTATTCCAGAGACATTTGTTATTGAACCGATAAGCCGCGGCGTACTGGATGCCCCGGTCAAGCCGGGGCATGACAGCGTTGAGAGCGGTAGCCTAAGCCACCGCTTCCTTGGACTTTTCCGCGCGCTTGCGCTCGTTCGGGTCGAGGTGCCGCTTGCGCAGGCGGATCGACTTCGGCGTGATCTCCACCAACTCGTCGTCCTCGATATAGGCCAGCGCCTTTTCCAGCGTCATGCGGATCGGCGGGGTCAGGCGCACCGCTTCATCCTTCGACGTGGTTCGGATGTTGGTGAGCTGCTTGCCCTTGAGCACGTTGATTTCGAGGTCGTTGTCGCGGGTATGCTCGCCGACGATCATGCCCTTGTAGACCTTCCAGCCCGGCTCGATCATCATTGGGCCGCGATCTTCCAGCTTGAACATCGCGTAAGCCACCGCTTCGCCCTGGTCGTTGGAGATCAGCACGCCGTTGCGGCGGCCCTGGATCTCGCCCTTGTACGGCGCGTAGCTGTGGAACAGACGGTTCATGATCGCGGTGCCGCGCGTGTCGGTGAGCAGTTCGCCCTGGTAGCCGATCAGGCCGCGGGTCGGCGCGTAGAACACCAGCCGCAGACGGTTGCCGCCGGACGGCTTCATCTCGATCAGCTCGGACTTGCGCTCGCTCATCTTCTGCACGACGACGCCGGAATGCTCCTCGTCGACGTCGATGACGACCTCCTCGATCGGCTCCAGGGTGGCGCCGGTGGCCTCATCCTTTTGAAATACGACGCGAGGACGCGACACCGAGAGCTCGAAGCCCTCGCGGCGCATGGTCTCGATCAGGATCGCGAGCTGCAATTCGCCGCGGCCCGAAACTTCCATCGCATCCTTGTCGGAGGCTTCGACGACCCGCAGCGCAACGTTGCCCTCGGACTCGCGCAGCAGGCGGTCGCGGATCATGCGGCTGGTCACCTTGTCGCCTTCGGTGCCGGCGAGCGGCGAGTTGTTGACGATGAAGGACATCGACACGGTCGGCGGGTCGATCGGCTGCGCCACCAGCGGGGTGTCGACCGACGGATCGCAGAAGGTGTCGGCGACGGTGCCCTTGGTTAGGCCGGCGATCGCGACGATATCGCCTGCCTCGGCTTCGTCGAGAGGAGTGCGCTCGATGCCGCGGAAGGCGAGGATCTTGGTGATGCGGCCGGTTTCGATGGTTTTGCCGTCGGCGCCCAGCACCTTCACGGCCTGGTTCGGTTTGATCGAGCCCGAGGAGATCCGGCCGGTGATGATACGGCCGAGATAGGGGTTGGCTTCCAGAATGGTGCCGATCATGCGGAACGGGCCTTCCTCGACGGTCGGCGGCGCGACATGGCGCACGATCAGGTCGAACAGCGGCTGCATGCCGGCTTCCTGCGACCCATCCGGGCTCTCGGCCATCCAGCCTTGCTTGGCCGACCCGTAGAGGATCGGGAAGTCGAGCTGCTCCTCGCTGGCGTCGAGCGCCGCGAACAGGTCGAACACCTCGTTGATGACTTCGGTCGCCCGCGCGTCGGGACGGTCAACCTTGTTGATCACGACGATCGGCTTCAAACCGACCTTGAGCGCCTTGGAGACCACGAATTTGGTCTGCGGCAGCGGGCCCTCGGCGGCGTCGACCAGCACCAGCGCACCGTCCACCATGTTGAGGATACGCTCGACCTCACCGCCGAAATCGGCGTGGCCGGGGGTGTCGACGATGTTGATGCGGGTGTCCTTCCACTGCACCGAGGCCGCCTTGGCCAGGATGGTGATGCCGCGCTCGCGCTCCAGATCGTTGGAGTCCATGGCGCGCTCGGTCACCTTCTGGTTCTCGCGATAGGTGCCGGATTGCTGGAGGAGGCGGTCGACGAGCGTGGTCTTGCCGTGGTCGACGTGGGCGATGATGGCGATGTTGCGAAGGTTCATGAGTGGGCTTCTTTGCGGTCGGACAATGGGTTAAGCGCGATCTCGCCGGTCAGACCGGGACCTCTTCTCGAAACAACGCTTGAAGACTGGAAACGGGGCGCTTTCCGCCCAAAAGGGAAAGCCCGGCATATCGACCGGGCACCCTACGCGTTGCGGCGCAATATAGGCAAAAACGGCCAAAAAACAATGTGTTCTTTGGCCATTGGTTGATTGAATTTTGTCCGGGGATTCCCGGGGGTTAGGCGAAAAGCCGGGCTCAGCCGCGCCGGCCCTTGATGGCGGCCCAGATCAGGGCGACCCCGCCCAGCCCCACGACCAGGCCCAGGAACACCAGCGGGGCGACGTCGGAGCCGATCCGGCCGCTGTCGGATATCGAAATGCCGCCGAACAGGATTGCGCAGGCACCGGGCAGCAGCAGGAGGATCCCGAAGATCGCCATGACCGCGGTCAGGCAGCCGCTGCGCTTGTTCGTCGGGGCAGGAGGCGGTCCCGGAGGGGCTGGCGGCGGCGGGTCGCTGATGCTCATGCCTGCAGGACTCCTTCGGTTGACTGCGCCGCCAGTTCGGCGCGGATGCCGTCGATCTTTCCGTTCCGGTAGAACAGATTGTAGGTGTCGAACGGGATGATCGCGCCGTTCTCGGTGACGAAATGGATGCAGCTGCGCTTGACGTTGCCGACGCAGAAATTGAAGCGGTCGAGAAACTGCACGATGGTGACGCGGAATACGTTCTCATAAGTGATACCTTGCGGTACCTCGAAGCTCGGCAGGCAGCACAGCAATTCGCAGACGCGGTCGCTCGTGTTCAGCGGTCCCGAGGACAGCGAAAACAAATCGATGAATTTCTCCCTCAGCGCCGGATGCTTCTCCGGGCTTATCGTATTGGGCAACAATGCGACGAGTTGCTCCTGCGGGATCAGCGATGTCAGCGGCAGCACTTTCTCGCCGTTGCGCAGGCCGTAACCAATCGAGATGCTTTCGGGGTTGCAGGGCAGCGGGATCATGTCCTTGTCGCCGAATACGCCGGTTTCGACCACGCGCTTGCGAATCTCCGACAGCATGATGCGATCGGTGTTCTTGTCGAAACTCTCGTTGCGGCCGGCGTCCTGCACCGGCTGCAGCGTGACGCCGCGAACGCACTTCCACGTGAGCGCGTGGCGGACGATGTCGCCGATCTCGGCATCGTTGACGCCGCGCTTGATGGTTGCCACCAGCGTGGTCGAGACGCCGTAATGCTCGAGATTTTCCAGCGCCTGCTGGCGGATCTTGCGCAAATCCGCGCCGCGCAGATTGATCAACGCGTCGCGTTCGAGCGAGTCGAACTGGAGATAGACCTCGAGCCCGCGCTTGTTCTCGGCGAGCCGCGCCACGAAATCTTTTTCGCGGGCGATGCGCAGGCCGTTGGTATTGATCATGACATGGCGGATCGGGCGCGCGCGCACCGCATCGAGGATCGCGAAGAAATCCGGATGCAGCGTCGGCTCGCCGCCGGAGATCTGCACCAGGTCAGGCTCGCCTTCGCTCGCGACCAGCGCGTCCAGCATTCGCTCGATCTTGGCCAGCGGCGTGAAGCTGGTCCGCGCCGGCGAGGAATCGGCAAAGCACACCGGGCAGGTCAGATTGCAATGCTCGGTGATCTCGATCAGGGCCAGGCAGGAATGCTGCTCGTGGTCGGGGCACAGGCCGCAATCATAGGGGCAGCCAAATTCGGTATGCCGTTGAAAGGCGAGCGGCCGGTCCCCGGGCTTGATGAAATCCTTGCACAGGCGCCAATAGGCTGCGTCCGTCGACACAAGCGTGGACTGGACGCCATGCTCCTTGCAGCGCTTTTCGTACCAGACCTCGTTGTCGAGGATCTGGATCTTGGCCGGCACCAGCTTCAGGCAGGTCTCGCAGAGAGATTGGGTCTGGCCCCAGAAGATATAGGGGCGCGACTTACGCAACGGCGCGTTCATGCATGGGTCTCGCTTTGGGCGCCGTCGTCAGCATGACGACGGCGTAGAGCAGGATGGAGAGCGACAGCAGGTGAAACAGCGTGAAGGGGCCGATCAGCGTGCCGTAGGGCTTGAGGAATTCCCACAGGAAGCGCTGTGCGCCATAGTAGACGAGGACGAGGTAGAAACCATTGGTGATCACAAACGCGCTCCGGTTCAAGACCGCCACCACGTAGAGCAGCGCGAATACCCCCATCGCGACGCTTTCGTAGAGCTGCACGGGATGGCGAAGGACGCCGTCGCCGAAATCATGGGCCCAGGGCCATGCCGTCGGCGTGCCGTAGGTGAAATCGTCGAGGCCCGCGAAATAGCAGCCGAGCCGGCCGATCGCGATGCCGATCGCCAGCGGCAAAGCAAACCGGGCGCCGGTTCGTACTGCGATCCCTGCGGACCATTTGTAGAGCTCGATCGCCACGATGCCGCCGGCGAGCGCCCCCTCGACCGAGCGCGCAATGCCGCTCTGGCCCGACAGCCATAGATTGGCGGAGCCGAACAGATAGGCGCCGAGGCCCGCACCGAACACCAAAGCGGCGAGGTAGGACCGCTCGAAGGATTGCGGCGGAAACCGCAAGCCCTGTCGTGACAGCCAGTAGAGCGCCACGGCCGCAGCCAGCCAAGCCCCGACGTCGAAGAGAGTGTGAAGGAAAGCCCCGCTCATGTGGGGACATTAGCCCAGGTTCCCGCCCGGCGGGATAGTGCGGCCGCTTCTTATCCCCGAAGAGGAGCGAGGCAGGCGGCTAGCCGGCTTGCCGCTCTTCGGTCGGATAGACGCCGCGCAGCACCTCTTCGAAGTGCAACTTCACGGCCTCGTTGCACAGGCAGGCGCGCAGGCGCAGGCCCTCGCGATTGCGGACCAGGATCGACCCCCGCCGCGTGTCGAGCACGCCCTCCGCCTTGAACGATTGGAGCACGCGGCTGGCATAGCTGCGGCCGACGCCGAGCAGCGTCGCGAGCTGTTCGTGGGTCAGCGGCACGCTGCTTTCGTCGCCGGTCCGCTCCATCGCCGCCAGCATCCATTTGGCGGTGCGCTGCTCGATCGAGTGAATGGCGTTGCAGGCGGTGGACTGGAAGATCTGCGCCAGCATGCAGTCGGCGTAGCGAGCGAAGACATGACGCAACGAGGGCGAGCGCTGCTTGGCGGCCTCCAGCTTGCCGACGTGAATGCGCGCAAACGGTCCGCCGAATTTCACGCAGATCCGGGTATAGGCCGGCAGATAGCCCTCGCTGACGATGCCGCCCACCGCGCCTTCGCGACCGACCAGGATGGTCTCGACGTCGCGGCCGTCCTCATTGGGAACGAGGAAGGTCGCTAGCGACGGTCCGCAGGGGAAATGGACGACCTGAACGTCGTCGCCGGGGTTGTAGAGCAGTTCATTCGCCGCTGCGCTTTCGAGCATGACATGTGGCGCAAGCAGGGCGAAGTCGGCCGGGCTCAAGCGCCGCAGCAGATTGTTGGTCGGCCGGCTGTCGATCTCGGTGGCGTTGCTAGTCCGCGCGTCCATCTTAAACTCCCCATCCGCCTCCACATTAGCGAGTTCCGTCGAGGTCCTGTGTGCACAAGTGGACAGACCTGACAACTGTGATGTGGTGGTTTCGTTCCGGGAACCCTCCGCGCTGGGTGCAGGCGTCGTGACCCGGTATCCCAGTCAGAGAAACCTCATGCTCCAAGTTACGATGATGGCACCCGCCGTTTCCGATGGTTCAAACTGTCCCGCCGATGTTCTCATCGTCGAAGACGATCCGATCATCGCGATCGACTTCGAAGATCGCCTGCTCGGATTTGGCGTGAAGAGCGTGCGCACGGTAGGTTCAGTGGCGCAGGCGCTGGCCGCAATCGCGGCGCGCACCCCCGAATTCGCCTTGCTCGACGTCGGATTGAGTCGCGAGACCAGCTTTGCGGTCGCCGGACGGCTCGCGGCCCTGAAAATTCCGTTCGTCTTCGTCACCGGCTACGGCGCTGACGCGCGCATCCCGCCGGAATTCGCCACGCAGCCGCGTCTGCAGAAGCCGTGTTCGAGCGACGCGCTTGAGGCGGCGCTCCACGTACGCGCGGCAGACTAGCGATACGGCGTCAGGCCGGCTTCGGATCGAGCGTGGTCGACCACAGAGCCACGTCGGCGCGGTCGCGCAAGGTCACCGTCATCTGGCCGGAAGCGCCGTCGATCTTGACGTGACCGAAGAACTGCATGCCGGCGGACGGCGGCAGGTTCTGGTTGTCTTTCCCCGGCGCCTTGACGAAACGCACCTCGGGCCCAAACGTATTGTCGAGCGCGTTCGGACCGAATGTGCCCGCGTGAAGCGGGCCCGACACGAACTCCCAGAACGGCTCGAAATCCTGGAATTGCGCCTTGTTGGGATCGTAATAGTGCGCGGCGGCGTAATGCACATCCGCCGTCAGCCATACGGTGTTGCTGACCGGCGCCATCTTGATGAAACGCAGAATGTCGGCGATCTCGAGCTCGCGGCCGCGCACCGGGCCGTCGCCCTGCGCAATGGCTTCCGATCCACCCTTCGGCGTGTCCGACACGACGAGGCTGAGCGGCATGTCGGAGGCGATCACCTTCCAGGTCGCGCGCGAACTCAAGAGGCCGCGCTTGAGCCAGGCGATCTGGTTCGGGCCGAGGAAATAGCTGGCCGGGCCGTAAGCGGTTTCGAGGTTAGGGCCGTTCGGGCCGCGATAGCTGCGTTCGTCGAGCACGAACACGTCGAGATGAGGACCATAGGAGATCTGGCGATAGACGCGGCCGGGCTCGACGATGCTCTCGCGCATCGGATACATCTCGTGGAAGGCACGGCCTGCGCGGGCCGCAAGCAGCGTGATGTCGCGCTCCTTGTAGGTCGCCGGCAGCTCCTTCGACAGCGACCAGTTGTTGGTCACCTCATGGTCGTCCCACTGCACGAAAATCGGCACTTCGGCATTGAAGGCGCGAAGATTGTCGTCGGTGAAATTGTATTTGTGCGCGGCGCGGTACTCGTCCAGCGTCTCGGCGACCTTGGCCTTCTCGGGAATCGTGACGTTCTTCCAGGTCTTACCGTCCGCGAGCTTCACCTCGGACTGGATAGGGCCGTCGGCATAGATGGTGTCGCCGGAGTGCAGGAAGAAATCCGGACGGTGCTTGCGCATCGCCGAGAAGGTGAACATGCCGCCGTCATCGGGGTTGATGCCCCAGCCTTGTCCTGCGACGTCGCCGCCCCAGACGAAGCTGACGTCGCGGCGGTCGGCGGGCGCGGTGCGGAAGCGGCCGGTCACCGGCTCGCCCTCCACCGCGGTGTGCGAGAGATCGCGGAAGCGGACGCGATAAAAGATGTCCTGTCCGCTAGGCAGGTTTTCGATCAGCATCTTCGCGGTGAAGTCGCTCTCGGGCAGCGCCGCGATCGGCGGCAGTGCGCGGGCCTCCTTGAACGACTCCGTCGTCGCCACTTCGACCAGCATCTGCGCAGGCCGATCGGTGCGCGCCCAGACCACGCCGCCGTCGACGGTGACGTCGCCCGACTGCAAGCCATGGGTCACCGCCGGCCGGTCGGCCGCGCGGGAGAGATGGGGCATTGCGACCGCGCCGAGCGCGCCGGCACTGGTCGTCAGGAAACGGCGACGGGAGAATTTGATGTTCATGGGATGGTCTCGATATCGCGTGAGGCGATCGCCCAGAGCGGCCGCCACGGTGAAGCCCGACGCTATATGGAGACAATGTGACGCAGCGATTACGCGATTACGCGCTGCCGGCGGCCCGGAATTGCGCACCGGCGCGCTGCAGGTTCTGCGGCAGGCTGAACAGCACCGCCTTACGGTCGGCAACCGCCGCATGGAACTGGTCGAGTGCGATGTTGAAGGCTGTGAGAGCACCTTCCTCGATCGCGCCGTGGTCGTAGCAGCGCAGCGTGTCGCGCAGGATCTCGTCGGCCTCGGTCTGCATCTGATCGAGATCTTCGGTGGTCTCGCTCTTTCGAGCGGCGGTGATCATGTCGAGCAGCCGCTCGCGCAGATGGCTGTTGTTGTCGCGCTCGTCCTTCTTCAGATAGCCCGCGAACCAGGCGCCGATCGAGCCCATGGCCGAGAGCGCCATCAGGGTCCACCAGATGTAATCGCTGTACTTGTCGAGGAAGGTCTTCTCTTCGCCATCGACGAAAGCGGCGGCGCCCGGATGCACGGGAATCACCGCATCCTTGTCGGTGTCGGGCGTTTCGATCTTCGCCGCCAGCGGGAATTCCGTCACCAATTGCTGGCGCACGGCGAAAAGCTGACGCGTGAACGCCGCGATGGTGGTCTCGGAGACGGCTTTGCGCGCCACGATGTGGTGCGAGAAGCTGATGGTCTTGACCTCGTCATCGGGACGATCGGGCGAGCCGCCGTAAGTGCCCGCGGGAATCTCGGCCGCTTCATAGACCGGATGATTTTGCGCAATCGCGTCGGCAGAATCGATCGCGAGGAAAGTCGGCGCGCCGAACTCCTTGGCGGAAGTGGCGATCGCGTCCGAAGTGATCTTGCTGTTGACGGGACCGGCCGCGAGATAGGCATCGACCTTCTGGGACTTGATCGCCTCGGCAACTTCATTGGCCGGGAATTGCACGATCTCGACCTTGGCGGGATCGACGCCGTATTGCTGCAGGATCACCTTGAGCAAATTGACGTTGGCCTGGGTACGGCCAACCACGCCGACCCGATGTCCGGCGAGCTGCGCGATCTTGGTGATCTTCGCGCCCTTCTTCTTGCCCTTGCCAGGTACGGACCACAGCACCACGACGTTCTTGCGCAGGGTCGCAACGGCTTGCGCGTTTTTCGGCACGTCGAGATCGCCGCGCACGATGGCGAGGTCGGCTTTGCCCTCCGCCAGCAGATTGGCGCTGGCGGTGGCGCCGTCGGTCTGGATCGGACGCAACCGCACGGAACTCTTGTGCTGCGCGAAGGCCTGGGTCAGTGCCTGCACGACCTTGACATCATCGCTGTTGGCGGGGCCGACCGCGATCTTCAGCGTCTCCGACCGCATGGCAAAGTAGTAGCCGCCGGCGAGCGCGCCAACGATCGCGAGCACCAGCGCGAGAGTCACGAGCGCCGTCTTCCGCGCCGATGATCGCGGCGAGGGCGGGGTGGGCGCTTCGGCCAGGTCCAATCCCCCGGTCATCGATCTCCCGAACAGTCGCTTGAGGCTCAGTTTCATCTTGGCCGGCGATTTACGCCCGCAAGTGTAGCAAATTTCTTGTCCGGCAGGGTTACATCTCCGTCATGGTTAGCGGATGGGGTCTAATCCCGTGAACCCGGGGCGTCGGCGGGGTGTTAGGGTAAAGTTCCCCTGAAGGACGGAGGCGACAATGGCAGAACGGCTCTCGGCGGAGGCGCGCGGACAGGCGCTGGGCGGACTACCTGGTTGGACCGAGGTTCAGGGACGCGAGGCGATCGGGAAGACTTTTGTCTTCAAGGATTTCAACGAGGCGTTCGGCTTCATGACCCGCGCGGCACTGGTCGCCGAGAAGATGGACCACCACCCCGAATGGCGCAATGTCTACAAGACGGTGGAGGTGGTGCTGTCGACCCATGACGCCGGCGGCGTCACCGCGCTCGACATCGAGCTCGCCAGGGCGATGAACGCCATCGCCAAGCTGACACCAGGCTGACGTCTTGCGGGGACCGGCCGCGTCCCCATCTTGTGATCAGCAGGGGATGCGGCGATCTGCCACCCCGGCTGGAACGGGGAGTTGCGAACATGGCTGCCGAACACAGCGTCGGTTTCGAGCCGGCCGACCGGCTTGCGGAAGATCGTGACAGCGTGCGCCGCCGCTTCTGGCGCAAGCTGAAGCGCGTCGCCGCGCAACTGCCGTTCGCGGAGGATCTGCTCGCCGCCTATTACTGCGCCTTCGACCGCCAGACGCCGCGCCATGTCCAGGCGTCGCTGCTCGGGGCGATCGCCTATTTCATCCTGCCGTTTGATTTCGTTCCCGACGTGATGCCGATCCTCGGCTTCACCGATGACGCCGCCGTGCTCGCCACCGCCATTCGCATGGTCGCCAGCCACATCACGAATGAGCATCGCGAAGCCGCCCGCGCCGCGCTGAAGCGCGGCGTGGATGAGGTGGATGTGGAAGCCACGCAGTAGCCATACACTCCGCTGTCATTCCCCGCGAAGGCGGGGAATCCAGTACGCCGCGGCTTATCGATTCAACAACACTCGTCACGGAGTACTGGATCGCCCGGTCAAGCCGGGCGACGACAGTTGAGTGCGTAGCGGCGACCTTGCTCTGTCGCCAGCACCCTCACGGATGCAAAATCACCTTGCCCATGGCCTGACGTCCCGCGAGCACCTTGAGCGCATCCGCCGTCTGCGCCAGCGGGAAGACGCGATCGACATGCGAGGAGATCTTTCCTTCCGCTGTCCACTTCACCAGCTTCTCGAGATTGGCCCGATTTTTTTCCGGGTTGAGCCGCGTCCATGCGCCCCAGAACACGCCGCGGATGTCGCAGCCTTTCAGCAGTGCGAGGTTCAGCGGCATCTTTGGAATGTCGCCGGCGGCAAAGCCGATGACGAGGAAGCGGCCTTCCCATGCAATCGAGCGCAGTGCCTGCTCGGCATAGGCGCCGCCCACGGGATCGAAGATGATGTCGACGCCCTTGCCGCCGGTGAGCTTGCGCAAGCCTTCCTTCAAATCTTCCTTGCCGTAATTGAGCGTGAGTTCTGCGCCGTGCGCCTTCGCGAATTCGAGCTTCTCGTCCGACGAGGCGCAGGCGATCACCTTCAGGCCCATCAGCTTGCCGAGCTCGCACGCGGCAAGTCCGGTGCCGCCGGCGGCGCCGAGCACCGCGAGCGTCTCGCCCGGCTTCGGGCTCGCGCGATCTTCCAGCGCATGCAGCGCGGTGCCGTAGATGATGATGATGCCGGCCGCGCGATCATAATCGAGATTGTCGGGGATCTTCACGATCGATGCGGCCGGCAGCGCGATCTTTTCGCGCGCGCCGTTGTGGCCGCAGGAGGCGACGACGCGATCGCCGACCTTCAGATCGGTCACGCCGGGACCGATGCTCTCGATCATGCCCGCGACTTCGGCCGCCGGCGAGAACGGGAACGGCGGCTTGATCTGGTACTTGCCCTGGATCATCAGGATGTCGAAGAAGTTCAGCGCCGCAGCCTTGATCGCGATCACGGCTTCGCCGGGACCGGCCACTGGGTCCGGCACGTCGGCCAGAACGAGATCGTCGGGCTGGCAATATTGCGAGCAGAGGATGGCTTTCATGGCGGCACCTTCTTGAGAGCACTTGGCGTTTCGAGGCAGATTTATCGTTGGGCTGGTTCTGCCGGATTTAGCGCGGTCCCACAATCCGGTTTCTTTGTCTGAAATTGCATTCGGCCCTATCCTCGTCATTGCGAGCCAACGGGTCCGCGCGAAGCGGGGCCCGATGACAGGCTCCGCGAAGCAATCCAGAATCCGTGCCGCGGAAATAGCCTGGATTGCTTCGCTGCGCTCGCAATGACGGAAAGAAAGAAACGGAGGATTCAAACGATGTTTGAAACAGGCCTGCTCAAGGACAAGCGAATCCTCGTCACCGGTGGCGGTTCGGGTCTCGGTGCTGCGATGGCGCACCGATTCCTCGTGCTCGGCGCCGAGCTCGTGATCTGCGGCCGCAAGCTCGATCGGCTCGAGGCGGCGGCGAGCGAGATGCGCAAAGAGACCGGCGGCAAGGTCACGACGATCGCCTGTGATATCCGCGATGGCACCGCCGTCGAAGCGATGATCGACGCCATCTGGCGCGAGGCGCCGCTTGATATTCTCGTCAACAATGCGGCTGCAACTTTCATTGCGCAGAGCGAGCATCTCTCATTCCGCGCCGCGGATGCGATCCTCGCGCCGACGCTGCATGGTGCGATGTATTGCACGCTTGCCCTCGGCAAGCGCTGGATCGACGGCAAGCATGACGGCGTCGTGCTCTCGATCCTCTCGACCTCGACCATCACCGGCCGCGCCTTCACCGTGCCGTCGGCGATGGCGAAGTCGGCCGTGCTGGCGATGACTAAAAGTCTCGCGGTGGAATGGGGCCCGAAGGGCATTCGCACCGTCGCGATCGCGCCGGGACCGTTCCCGACCGCGGGCGCCTCGGGTCAGCTCCGCCCCGAGGGTCGCGACGAAGGGTGGGCCGCGCGCAACCCGATGGGACGCGCCGGCGAGCACCGCGAGCTTGCCGACCTCGCCAGCTTCCTGGTTTCCGACCGTGCCGGCTACATCAACGGGGAGATGGTGGTGATCGACGGTGGCGCGCATTTGCGCAGCTCCGGCGCCGAGGATCTGTTGCGCTGGACCGATGCGCAATGGGCGGAGCAGCGCGCGGCACGATCCAGGGCCTAGTCGCCGCGGCCCTTCGCTAACTGCCTTCCCAAATTGGACTTTCCCGGCTATCCCTGCTCGGGGACAACGCGCGGCCGGGCCATCTTCCAGTCACAATATTGAGGGAACCACTCCAGCATGTGGCGGGTGCTGATTTTAGCTTTGATGACGGGCGTGGCGGCCTGTGGAATCACCGATTCCGCGCGGGCGCAGACGGCGCAACCTGCGCCCAAAACTGCACCGAAAGAGGCCGCGCCGAAATCGGCTGCGCCGGCGGCCAATACGACCGGAAAGACAGCTGCAAAGCCCGAGAGCAAGCCGACGGCCCCGCACGCGGCGGTTGCGGGCGGCGCCGAGCCAACCCTGATCGGTCAGTTCGGCACCTGGGGCGCCTATTCGGCCGCGCCCAATGGCAAAAAGGTCTGCTTCGCGCTGGCCAAGCCGTCGTCGTCGAAAACCAACCCGCCGAATCGGCCGCGCGATCCTGCCTATGCCTTCGTCTCCACCCGCCCGGCGGAGAAGGTCAACAACGAAGTCTCGGTCATGATCGGCTACGCGCTGAAGCCGGGCTCTGAATCCTCGGTCGAGGTCGGCGGCGCCGCTTTCGCCATGTACTCGCAGGGTGACGGTCTCTGGATCAAGAACGCGGCCGAGGAAGAGCGGATGGTCGAGGCCATGCGCAAATCCGCCGATCTCGTGGTCAAGGGCGTCTCGTCCAAGGGGACCGAGACGACCGACACTTTTTCGCTGAAGGGCCTCGCCCAGGCGCTTGACCGGATCTCCCAGGATTGCAGGCGTTAAGGCTGCGGTCGATAAGGTCGCAATCGGCGGTTCCGGTTGCTATATAGGGCTATTCCAAAGGTACAGCCGTCATGGCCGGGCTTGTCCCGGCCATCCACGCGCTGGCTACGGGCGGACAAGAACGTGGATGCCCGGGACAAGCCCGGGCATGACGAGACAGCAGCAGCAATCTCAGGCAACCGATGACCGAGCCGCACAACGCAACACTGGTGGAGAAGACTCCGCTCGAAACCTATGTGCCGCCGGCGAAACCCTCGCTGATTGGCCTGTCGCGCACCGAGCTTGCCGATCGCCTCGGCGAGATCGGCGTTGCACCGGCGCAACGCAAGATGCGCGTGCAGCAGCTGTGGCACTGGATGTATTTCCGTGGCGCCCAGAATTTCGAAGAGATGACGTCGGTCTCGAAGGGCATTCGCGCCGATCTCGCGCAACATTTCACCGTCGACCGGCCCGAAGTCGTGGCCGAGCAGATCTCCAATGACGGCACCCGCAAATGGCTGCTGCGGCTGCCGAGCGGCGACAATGTCGAGCGGGCGCATGAAGTCGAGTGCGTCTACATCCCCGAAACCGATCGCGGCACGCTGTGTGTGTCCTCTCAGGTCGGCTGCACACTGAACTGCTCCTTCTGTCACACCGGCACGCAGCGCCTGGTGCGCAACCTCACCGCCGGCGAGATCGTCGGACAGGTGATGGTCGCGCGGGATCGTCTGAATGATTGGGCCGATCGCGAGGACGGTACGCGTCGTGTCACCAACATCGTCATGATGGGCATGGGCGAGCCGCTCTACAATTTCGACGCGGTGCGCGACGCGCTGCTCATCGTCGGCGACAATGAAGGCATCGGCATCTCCCGCCGCCGCATCACGCTGTCGACCTCGGGCGTGGTGCCGAATATCGTGCGCGCGGGCGAGGAGATCGGCGTGATGCTCGCAATCTCGCTGCATGCGGTGCGCGACGAGCTGCGCAACGAGCTGGTGCCGCTCAACCGCAAATATCCGATCAAGGAATTGCTGCAGGCCTGCCGCGATTATCCGGGCGCCTCGAACGCGCGGCGCATCACCTTCGAATATGTGATGCTCAAGGGCGTCAATGATTCGCTCGACGACGCCAAGCTGCTGGTGAAGATGCTCAAGGGCATTCACGCCAAGATCAATCTCATCCCGTTCAACCCCTGGCCCGGCACCGCCTATGAATGCTCGGACTGGGACCAGATCGAAAAATTCTCGGAGTACGTCTTCAACGCCGGCTACTCCTCGCCGGTGCGCACGCCGCGCGGCCGCGACATCCTCGCCGCCTGCGGCCAGCTCAAGTCGGAGACCGAAAAACTCTCCGCCAGGGAACGCCAGACGCTACGCGCCATGGCGATGACGGACTGAGCTGATGCGCGCACGTGCTCTCGCATCCTCGTCATTGCGAGCGCAGCGAAGCAATCCAGAGTCTTTCCGCAGAGGCAGACTGGATTGCTTCGCTACGCTCGCAATGACGGCGAGGGTGACGTCATGTCCCTGATCGGCCGCCTCATCGTCATCTTCATCGGCTTTCTGGCCGCCTGCTTCATCGGCGGCATGATCGTCGTTGTCGCGCTGTTGTTTCCGGAGTTCGCCGATCTCGGCGCCGGTCCCGTCGACCAGGGCACGATCGATATCGTGCTCGGGTTCGGCTTCATCTTCGTCTCCGGTTTTGCGCTGGTGCCGGCGGCGGTGATCGTCGCGATCACCGAGGCGCTCTACATCCGCAGCGCGCTCGCCTATGCCGTGGGCGGCGGCGTCGTGGGGCTCGCCTGCTATCTCGGCCTGGTCCCGTTTCATTCCGACACGCTGCAATTCGAAGGCATCGTGCGGCGGCACCTGGAGATCATGACCGGCGCGGGCATTGTCGCCGGTGTCGTCTACTGGCTGATCGCCGGCCGCAATGCCGGCGCTTGGCGCAATCCGCCGCTGCCGCGCAATCCGCCTCCGCCACTGCCGTCGAATTCAAGACCGGATGCGCGGTAGCTTGCGCCGTCATTCCGGGATGGTCCGAAGGACCAGACCACAGGTGCGCAATTGCGCACCGGGGAATCTCGAGATTCCGGGTTCGGTGCTGCGCACCGCCCCGGAATGACGGTCCCAAGGGTTTTCATCCCCTTCCCACTCGGCTAAACCGCGCGCCATGAACCGGACTGGACTCTTCATCGCCCTGGCGCTGTGGCTCGTGATCGGCGTCGTTTTCGGCCTCTATCCCGAGCTCGATCTCAAGCTCGCCGCGCTGTTCTTCGACCCCGCGACGAAGACGTTTCCGCTCAAGCTGAACGATTGGGCGAGCTTCGCGCGCGATGCCGCGATGTGGGTTGCGTGGGCGTTCGTGCTGCCTGCGCTGGTCGCGCTTGTGGTCAAGATGGTCCGGCCCGACCGCCCGCTGATGGTATCCGGGCGCGCGATCGTCTTCTTGCTGGTCACGATCATCATGTCGGCCGGCATCCTCACCAATCTCGCCTTCAAGACCTATTGGGGCCGGCCGCGCCCGGTGGTCGTGACGCAGTTTGCCGGCGATCAGCAATTCGTGCCGTGGTGGGATCCGCGCGGTGGCTGCGCGCGCAACTGCTCGTTCTTTTCGGGTGAGGGCGCGACCGCGTTCTGGACGCTGGCGCCCGCCGCACTGGCACCGCCGCCGTGGCGGCCGCTCGCTTATGCCGGAGCCGTGGTGTTCGGCCTCGTGACCAGCGGGCTGCGGATGGCCTTTGGCGGCCACTTCTTCACCGACGTGTCGATCGCCGGCCTCGTCACCTTCGTCGTGATCTGGTTTGCCTACGCGCTGATCTACCGCTGGCCGCGGACCCGGTTTTCGGACGAGGCGGTCGATGCCGCCCTGACCCGGCTGAACATGCCCGCCTACCGGCTTCGCCAGCGCCTGTTCGGCCGCAAGACGAGTGCCGAGCCGTCCGTTTGAGCCATTAAAGGGGTGCCGAGCCCCGCGAAATTTGATATTCGCGCGGTCAAGCCGTGAAACGACATCAGCCCTTCGAGACCGATTGGAAGCCCCATGACCACGATCCTGAAAAGCCTGCCCAAGGGTGAGAAAGTCGGCATCGCTTTTTCGGGCGGCCTCGATACCAGCGCGGCGCTGCTCTGGATGAAGCAGAAGGGCGCGCGCTGCTACGCCTATACCGCCAATCTCGGTCAGCCCGACGAAGCCGACTACAATGAGATTCCGCGCAAGGCGATGGAGTTCGGGGCGGAGAAAGCGCTGCTGGTCGATTGCCGCACGCAGCTCGTCCATGAAGGCATCGCCGCGATCCAGTCCGGCGCCTTCCATATCTCCACCGGCGGCATCACCTATTTCAACACCACGCCATTGGGGCGCGCCGTCACCGGCACGATGCTGGTCGCGGCGATGAAGGAGGACGGCGTCAACATCTGGGGCGACGGCTCGACCTTCAAGGGCAACGACATCGAGCGCTTCTATCGCTACGGCCTGCTGACCAATCCGGGCCTGCGCATCTACAAGCCCTGGCTCGACCAGCAGTTCATCGATGAGCTCGGTGGCCGCGCCGAGATGTCGGCGTTCATGACGGCGCAGGGCTTTGCCTACAAGATGAGTGCCGAGAAGGCCTATTCGACCGACAGCAATCTGCTCGGCGCGACGCACGAGGCCAAGGATCTCGAGAGCCTCGACAGCGGCATCAAGATCGTCAACCCGATCATGGGCGTGCCATTCTGGCGTGACGACTGCAGCGTCAAGGCCGAGAAGGTCGTGGTGCGTTTCGAGGAAGGCCAGCCGGTCGCGCTGAACGGCCAGACCTTCTCTGATCCCGTCGCGCTGTTCCTCGAAGCCAACGCGATCGGCGGCCGCCACGGCCTCGGCATGAGCGACCAGATCGAGAACCGCATCATCGAGGCCAAGAGCCGCGGCATCTATGAAGCGCCCGGCATGGCGCTGCTGCACATCGCCTATGAGCGCCTCGTTACCGGCATCCACAACGAGGACACCATCGAACAGTACCGCATCAGCGGCATGCGTCTCGGTCGCCTGCTATATCAGGGCCGCTGGTTCGATTCGCAGGCCCTGATGCTGCGCGAGACCGCGCAGCGCTGGGTGGCCCGCGCCGTCACCGGCGAAGTCTCGCTCGAGTTGCGCCGTGGCAACGACTACTCGATCCTCAACACGGAAAGCCCGAACCTGACCTATGCGCCGGAGCGGCTCAGCATGGAGAAGGTCGAGGACGCGGCGTTCACGCCGGCCGATCGCATCGGTCAGCTCACCATGCGCAACCTCGACATCAACGACACCCGCGCCAAGCTGAAGCTCTACAGCGACACGGGCCTGCTCTCGGGCAGCGAAGGCTCGCAGATCTTCCGGCTGGAGAGCGACAAGAGCTGATGCGCTCAGGGATTGCTGCCTCATTCGTCATTGCGAGCGAAGCGAAGCAATCCAGAATCTTTCCGCAGCGATAGTCTGGATTTGCTTCGTCGCTTCGCGCCTCGCAATGACGAAAAAAAAATGGCCGGGATTGCTCCCGGCCATTTTGCATTTATGGGTGCCGCTACCGCGGCGGCGCGGTGCCGGGAGGGGGCGGCGGCAGCGAAGCCTGCCCACCGTTGAGCAGCGGCGTGATGTTGCGGACGGTGACGCGACGGTTGATCGCGCTCGGCCCTTGCGTCTGCTCCTTCAGGTACTGCTCGCCATAGCCCTGCGAGGTCAGGTTCTCAGCCGGCACACTGAATTGCTGTGTCAGCAATTCGGCCGCGGACTGCGCGCGACGATCCGACAATGACAGATTGTCGACGTCGTTGCCGACCGCGTCAGTGTGTCCCTCGATCAGGAACACCGCACGCGGGTTGGCTTGGATCGCCTGATTGAGACCGTCGGCGATCACTTGTAGCTTCGCCGCCTGATCCGGTGGGATCGTCCACGACCCCGTCTCGAAGGTGATCGAGTTGACGTCGATGCTGGGCATCTGCATGCGAACATTGGGGCTGTAGCGGATTTCGTCGAGCGTATAACGCCGATCGATCCGCTGCACCGGCGGTGCCCGCATGGTCTGGTAGATCACGTCAGGCGACGCCTCCTGGGCATCGACGATATAGCGGTCGTAGGGAATGTTCACGACCGGCGGCGGCGCGTCGACATAGAAGCCGCCGACCGACTGCGGATCGCGATAGCTGTTGTCGATGATGATGAGCTCGCGGCCGCGAGAATCCCTGCGAATTCGCCGCAGCAGCCGACCGTCCGGACCGACAACAGTAATGATCTCGCTGCCGTCGGGACGGATCACCACGGTGCGGGTATCGGCTCCGACAGTCTCGGTGCGGATGTCGCGGGCGCCATAGCGGAAACGATAGAGATCGTTGCCGCGGACGTAGGTCTGCCCACCGGGATCGCGGATGATGATGCGGTCCGGCTCGGTGTAGACGGTACGACCGCCTTCGACGGATTCGCGCCGCTGATTGTGGAGGTCGGCGATGGTGGCTCCAATCACGGCGCCGGCCACCACGCCAGCACCGATCGCGAGCGGCGTGAGGTCACGCTGCGGCGGACGTGGTGCTGGCGGCAGCGGTGCTGCGACCGTCGGCGCGGTTCGGAAGGCCGGCGCAACCGTCGGCGGCGCGTATTGCGCCCTGTTGGGCGGAGGCGTTGCGGCCGCGGAGCCCGGGACGGTGCTCGGTGCCGCAGCGCCGGCGGGGGGAGCCGGTGGCTGGGGCGGGGCACCTGCCTGCGGCTGGGTCGGCGGAGCTCCGGCAGCGGGTGCGCCAGCAGGAGGAGCTCCACCCTGGCGCCCAGGCGGCGGCGTGCCAGCGCCGCCGGGAGCTGGTGTCGCTGTCGGAGCGGGGGTTGCGCCGGGCGCGGGCGTTGCGCCCGGTGCGGGACCGGGACGCCCGGCGGGCGGCGTCGGGGTGGCCCCTGGCGCCGGTGTCGGCGTTGGAGCGGGCGTGGCACCCGGAGCCGGTGTTGGTGATCCCGCGGCCGGAGGCGCGCCGGGACGACCTGGCGGGGGCGTACCGGGGCGTCCGGCGGGCGGGCTGCCCGGAGCCGGCGTCGCGGTCGGCGCAGGAGTCGCTGTCGGTGAAGGTGTGTTTGTAGGTGCAGGGGTGGCGGCCGGCGCGGGCGCGCCCGGTCTCGCCGTTGGTGCCGCAGGCGCAGGTGACGGTGTCGCCGTGGGCGCCGGCGCGGGACGGCCCTGAGGAGTTGCTGCCGGCGGCGGCGGAGTCGTTGGGCGAGCCGCGGGCGGCGGTGTTGGTGCGTGCTGCTGCGGAGCTGCGGCGGGCGGCGGTGCTGGCGGCGTGGGAGCCGGGCGCGCGGCAGGCGGTGCCGGAGGGGGCGCATGCTGTTGCGGAGCCGCAGCCGGGGGCGGCGCAGGCTGCTTCGGGGCGGCAGGCGGTGGTGGGGGCGGCGGCGGTGCCGGACGGGCTGCAGGTGGCGGCGGAGGCGGCGGCGGTGCCGCTGGACGCGGCGGTGCGGCAGCCGGAGGGGGTGCCGCGGGCGGATGGGGCGGTGCAGCTGCGGGCGGCGGTGCGGCCGGGCGCGCGGGCGCCGCAGGCGGCGCGGCCGCTGGCGGTCCCTTCGGCGGCTGCTTCGGTTTTCCGTCAGGGCCGGTCTCTTGTGGCTGCGCCTGCGCGACGACGAGCGGCGGCGCGCTTTGCGCATGCGATGCGGAGCTTGCGAATTGCATCGCGGTCAGAGCCGTGGTGGCAAGCAGCACGAAACGAAGGTTGGTCATGATGGTGAACTTCCCCGGAAGGTTCTTTGACGAAGTGTTGGGATGAACAGCTACGCGTTAGGCCGGATTGTGGCGGGCGAAGCGGACGCGGCCCGATTTATTTCTGCACGCAAATCACCTCACTATGGTGACGTTCATTGCGCATTCAGACGCAGGTTGCAATTGCCTCGGATGTGATGCGTCGCCTCATGCGCGATCCCGCGGCGGACTTGCGTCCGTCGCGGGATTCGGCGTGAGCGGGCCGTTCGGTCCGCGTGATGGAATCTCTTCAGGCATGCGGCCCGGCAATTCGTCGGGCGGTGCTGGCGAGCCGGGCTCGCGCACCGGCGGCGCGATTTCAGGCTGCGGATTGCCCGGCGGAATCCCCGGCGGCGGCTCGGTCGGCGTGCCCGGCGTTGACGGCGGAATCTCGGGCGGCTCGATCGGCATTACATGGAGACCTTGCGGTTGTCGCCGAAATCGGGCCGCGTGTTCGTCACTGCCGCGGCCGCCATCTTCACATAGGAGATCACGGTGCCCGGCGAGTCCCAAAACTCGGCATCGTCAGGCGTGACCTTGAGCACGCGGATGTTGGGATCTTCCGCAGAATCCCACCATGCTTTGGCGGGCGTCGAGAACAGCTCCTTGATCTTCGCACGGTCGTTGGAGACGACGGCGGTGCCCGTCAGCGACACGTATTTCTGGCTGCCCGCATCCGCGAACGACAGGTTGATGGACGGATTGCGCGCGATCTCCTCGTCCTTGTGACGCCGCGCGTCGGTGAGGAAATAGATCGTGTCCGCGTTGCGATCGAGATAGGCGCTCATCGGCCGCGCGCGGAGCTTGTCGCCATCGCGCGTCACCAGCATCGCAAATCCGATCGACTTCATCAGATCCCATACGCGGTCGACGTCGCGGGCATTGTCGTTGGCCATGTCGTGCTCCTTCTTGCAAGGGACGACAACGGCTCGCGCGGAACGAGGTTCCGGCCGAAGGATGGAACTTATCTATTCCGGCGCGTGGCAAACCGCCTCGATGTTGTGGCCGTCAGGGTCGAGCACGAAGGCGCCGTAGTAGGTCGGGTGATAGTGCGCACGGATGCCGGGCGGCCCGTTGTCGCGCCCGCCCGCCGCCATCGCCGCCTTGTAGAACGCGTCCACCGTGGCGCGGTCCTTTGCCAGGATCGCGACATGCACCGGCTTGTTCAGCGCGCCCTCGCCGCCGATCCAGAAATCCGGCTTGCCCTCGGCGCCGAAGCCGGCGGCCGGATCGTGTCCGGTCTGCTCCTGCGTGACCTCCATGATCAGGCTGTAGCCGAGCGGCGCCAATGCCTTGGCGTAGAACGCCTTGGCGCGCTCATAGTCGGAGACCGGGAAGCCCATATGGTCGATCATCGTAACTCCGTCGTTCGTCGTCAGCGCGACAGGAACGTATTGCTCCGCGTCTTGCGCGCAACCACAAAACCGCGCGCGACCATGTCAGCGATGCAATCTTCCCGCCATTCCTTGTGTGACAAATGCTCGATCACCACCGCGCGCGGCCATAGCGATTGCGGCGCGTCGCGGAAGAAGCCGATCAGCACGCGATCCTCGAAGCCCTCGACGTCGATTTTGATCGAATCGACGCGCGTGACGCCGGCCTCGTCGAGAATGCGCGTCAACCGCAGCGAGGGCACTTTGATCGCCTCCGCGCTGGCTGTGCCGGTGACGACGTGCGTGGCGCCGAGATTGCCGCCGCCGCTCTCGATCATCAGCTCGCCGTCGCTGTCGCCGGCAGCCGCCTGCACCAGGCGCACCTGCGTCGCTTTCGATGCGGCCTGGTTGAACGAGAGCCGTCCAAACGTCATCGGATGCGGTTCGATGGCAACTACTTTCCCTGATGCTCCGGCCTGTCGCGCCATCACCAGCGCAAAGGTGCCGACATTGGCGCCGACGTCGACGAACACGCCGCCCTCCGGAGTGTGCTGGCGCAGGAAGTCGAGCTCGTCGAGATTATAGTCGGGATTGAACAGCGCGCCGCGCTCGGTCGCGCTGCCCTGGTGATAGAAGCGAAACGATGCGCCCTGGTACTGGACGTCGACGGGACCACCGCGCAGCAGGTTCACCAGCCGCGACATCCACGGCCGGAACGCGCCGCGCTTCAGCCCCGATTGTGTCGCGAGGCGAATGATCGCGGCCTGCGCCGCGTTCGGCGCAAACGCGCCGAACGGCGCTGACGGAGGGGCATTGTCGGGCGTCAAGCGGGAGTCCTCATTGCAAGCGGCGCATGCATAGCCGGTTTTGCCGGGGACTCCAATCTCAGTGTCGTCCCGGGGCGCGAAGCGAGCCCGGGACCCATAACCACAGGCAGAAGTGTGACACGAGGCTCCCACTCCGGGTATTCGCCAAACTGCTCGCTATGGGTGTGGGTCCCGGATCTGCGCTTCGCTTGTCCCGGACGACGGAGAGAACGTCACGCCGCCTTTTTCGGCGCCTTGCGCTGGCGCAGGAAGCGGCCGAGCAGCTTGCGCTTGCCCTTGCGCGGGATCAGGTCGATGTCGCTGACGAGTTTTGCGCCGCCCTTGCGGCGCTCCAGCACGATCTTGCGGCTGTGAAAGGCCTCCAGCTCGACACGATGCGCGACGCTGACGATGGTCGCCTTCGGCAGCTCGTCGGTGACCATCTTCATCATCTTGTCCTGGCTCTTCTCGTCGAGCGCCGAGGTCGCCTCATCCAGCACGATGATGTCGGGGTTGTGCAGCAAGAGCCGCGCGAAGGCGAGGCGCTGCTTCTCGCCACCGGACAGGGTCTGGTCCCAGGGTGCTTCTTCCTCGATCTTCTCCTTGAGATGGTCGAGACCGACCTTGTGCAGGGCCTCGCCGATCTCCTCCACGGTCCAGTCGTCTTCCGCGCCGGGATAGGCGACCGCACGGCGCAGGGAGCCGGAGGGCACGTAGGGTCGCTGAGGCAGCATGAACAGCCGCCGGTCGGGACGGAAATTGACGCTGCCGCCGCCCCATGGCCAGAGCCCGGCGATGGCGCGCACCAGCGTGCTCTTGCCGGTGCCGGATTCGCCGGCAACCAGCAGCCGCTCGCCAGGCTCAACCACCACCTCGGTCTCGCCGACCACGGCCGTGCCGTCGTCAAGCGTGACGGAGAGGTCCGTCAGCTCCAGCATGGCGTCGTTACTGGTCTCGCCGCGCTTGATGCGTCCGAAGCCGTCGCCCTGCTCGGCGCGCTCAAGGCCGTCGAGCGACATCATCAGCGAGGCGATGCGGCGCGCGCAGGCATTCCAGTCGGCGAGCCGCGGGTAATTGTCGACCAGCCAGCCGAACGCGCTCTGCACGATGGTGAAGGCGGAAGCCGCCTGCATCACCTGCCCCAGCGTCATGCTGCCGTCGAGGAATTTTGGCGCGCAGAGCAGCAGCGGCACGACCGGCGCAACGAGGCTCGATCCCTGCGACACCAACGTGGTGCGCATGTGCTGACCCGCGAGCCGCGCCCATTGCCGCAGTACATTCGTGAAATTGCGGTCGATGCCGTCGCGCTCTTCCTCCTCGCCGCCGAGCAGCGCGATGCTCTCGCCGTTCTCGCGCACGCGCGTCAGCGTGTAGCGGAAATCGGCCTCGGCCTGGTTCTTGTCCTCAGAGACCTGCACGAATTGGCGGCCGATCACCAGGATCGAGCCCGATGCAATTCCCGCATAAAGCATCGCGGCGATCACCAGGAATCCGGGAATGGTCACCGACGATCCCGCAAGCGTGACGGTGAGCGCGCCGCCGATGGTCCAGAGCACGACGATGAAGGTCGCGGCCGACAGCAGCGCGGACGTCACGCCGGCGAGAAAATCCACCGGCGAATCGGTCGCCACGCGCAGATCCTCCGCGATCCGGTATTCCGGATTCTTGTGGTCGCCGCTGACGAGATTGAGCTGGTAATAGCGACCGTTGCCGAGCCAGCGGGTCAGCACGCTTGCCGTCAGCCAGGCTCGCCAGCGCCGCTGGATGCCCATGCGCGCGAACACCTGCGCCACGCCGAGCACGATGCTGCCGATCGCGAGCGGGAAGAACACCGCGGTGAGATGGAAGACGGTGGACGCCTCGCGCTTCTCGATCGCGTCGAAGATCGCCCGATTCCAGACATTGATGCCGTATTGAAAGCCGACAGTCAGGACGATCAGTACGCCGAGGCCGATGGAATAAAGCCACGCCAGCCGGTCGCCGTTGCGGCCCCAGAAGCCGCGCGCGCTGATCCAGAAGCGGGTGAGGAGATAGTCCTTGCGGGCCTGTTCGGCCTCTTCCGGCGACAGCTCCGGATCGGGCTCGACCAGCTCGGGCGGCGGCGGAGCCACTTCCTCGCCGGCCTCGCCTACGATCTCGACGATGGGCGGCTTCTTGCTCTTTTCGCGCTTTGCGGCCGGCTTTTGCATGGCCGGATAACGCAAGATAAATCAAAAGGTTCCTACGAGTTCCCAGTGCCGGGTCATTCAGCGGCGCCGTCGCGCACCCGGCGCAGCCGTGCGACCCGGTGCAGCACGCGCGACAGCTGATCGATCGCATAGGGCTTCTGCACGAGCTCGAAATCGATCTTGCCGTCCTGGGACAGCGCCTCGCTGTAGCCGGTGGTCAGCACGATCGGCACGCCGATGCCGCGGTCGCGGACCGCCTGCGCGAGATCGAGCCCGGTCATATCAGGCATCACGATGTCCGAGAAAACGACATCGAAGCGATCGGAATCCATGACCAGCTCGGCGAGGGCGTCGGTTGCATTGTCGACCAGTGTGATGCTGTAGCCGAGCTCGGTGAGGCCGTCCGCTGCGAAATTGGCGAGCTCGATGTTGTCCTCGACCAGCAGCACTGACATGCCGCTGCCGGCTATGGCCGGGGCCGTGTTCGGTGCCTGCCGCTGCGGCAGCAAATGCGGCGCCACGCGTGGCAGATAGAGCGAGAAGGTGCTGCCTTGGCCTACCTTGCTGGTGACCGTCACCTCGCCGCCGGACTGCCGGGCGAAGCCGAACACCTGCGACAGGCCGAGACCGGTGCCCTGGCCGACCTGCTTGGTGGTGAAGAACGGTTCGAAGATGCGCTCGAGCCGCGCAGCCGGAATGCCGATACCGGTGTCACTGACGGCAATGCCGATGAAGCCGTGTTTGTCAGCAAGGTCATGCTTGCCTGAAAGATCATGGTTGCCTGAAAGATCATGGTTGCCGGAGACGGGAGCCCGCGTGTTCGCAATGGTCGCCGCGGCCTCGACGTTGAAGACGATCCTGCCCTTACCGTGCATGGCATCGCGCGCGTTGGTCGCCATGTTGATCAACGCCGTCTCGAACTGGCTTGCATCGGCATTGACGAGGCAGGGCTCGGCCGGCAGCCGCATCGCGATTTCGATCGCGGGTCCGAGCAGCGTCGCGAGCATGTCGTGCAGCGACTGCATTCGCGCGCCGACGTCGAACACCTCCGGCTTCAAGGTCTGGCGCCGTGCAAAGGCGAGCAACTGCGAGGTCAGCTTGGCCGCGCGTCCGACCGCGTCCGCGATGGCGGTGATGTAGCGCTGGCGGCGCTCCTCGCTCAGCTGCGGCCGGTTCAGCAGGTCGACGGAGGCGCGAATCACGGTCAGGAGGTTGTTGAAATCGTGCGCGACGCCGCCGGTGAGCTGCCCGAGTGCCTCCAGGCGCTGGCTGTGCTTGAGCGCCTCCTCGGCTTCGCGCCGCGCGGCGGCCTCGGCCTGGAGATGCTGGGTGCGCCGGAACGCGAACGCCAGCAGCAGAAACAGCAACGCGGTGGCGGGAATGCCGAACACCAGATGCTGGCCCATGGTAGCGAACCAGCGCGCGCGGATCGCCGAGGTCTCCAAGCCCGCGCTGACATAGATCGGGTATTCGGCGATGCGTCGGTAGCCGATGCGCCGCTCGACCTCGTCCGATGGCCAGGCGATGGTGATGAGGCCATGCTCGGGCTGAGCTGCGATGCTCTGGCCGACCGGCCCGTTAGGATCGAGCCTGATGTCGCGATCGAGCCGCGGAAGATGCGCCAGCACCACGCCGTCGGTGCGTCCCATCGCGAGGAAGCTGCCGGGATCGGAGCCGATCCTGGCGTAAAAGTTCTCAAAATATTCCGGCAGGACGGAGGCCTGGATCACGCCGATGAAGCTGCCGTCATCGGAGCTGCGGCGACGACTGACCCCGAAGAAGCGCGCGCCCTGATAAGGCTGGCGCGGCGTCAGGGGAATACCGATGTAGCTGCCGATGGTCTGGTCGACATGGGCCGCAAAGTAGTCACGGTCCGCAAAGCTCTGCGCCGGCGGCGGCGAGGCCAGGCTGTTGACCAGCGACTTTCCGTCCGCATCGAAGATCCATGCCGATTTGAGCTGCGGCAGCGAATCGGTCAGCTGCTTCAGGCGGCGGTGCAGGGCCGGTTCGCGCGAGCGGATAATTTCGTCGGGCATGCCGCGCACCACCTCGTTGATCTCGGCGAGGCTGCGGTCGATGGTCTCGAACACCTTGAGCGCATGCTCATGCGCGACATCGAGGGTGCGCTGGATCTCGCGGTCGGCGATATCTTTTGTCGAGCTGTAGGAGATCGAGGAGGCGATTGCGAACAGCGCAATCGGCAGCGCCAGGGACGCAGCCATCATCCACTGCAGCAATCTCAGCGAATTGCGTTGTGCGCCCTGCACGGTCGCTCCGGTCCCACGCCGGAGAGCTTACTTGAGTTTCGCGCCGGGAAGGAAGCGGCTTGTAGCTGGAACCAGAGGTTGCAACCTGCCGGCTTGCCCGTGCAGGGGCGGAGGCAAAATCTACTCGAACAGGAGCCTGCCGTAGAATGCCCCGGCCGTGCCGGCCGGGGATCGCAGCATGAATGACGCCTAGATCTGGCGCTCGACCATCTTGAGCTTGAGCTCGGCGATGGCTTCCGCCGGGTTGAGGCCCTTCGGGCAGGCCTTGGCGCAGTTCATGATGGTGTGGCAGCGATAGAGGCGGAACGGGTCCTCGAGATTGTCGAGCCGCTCGCCGGTCGCCTCATCCCGCGAATCCGACACCCAGCGGTTGGCCTGGAGCAGCGCGGCGGGACCGAGATAGCGCTCGCTGTTCCACCAATAGCTCGGGCACGAGGTCGAGCAGCAGGCGCAGAGAATGCACTCGTAGAGGCCGTCGAGCTTCTCGCGGTCCTCGTGGCTCTGCTTCCATTCCTTTTGCGGCGTCGGCGAAGTCGTCTTCAGCCACGGCTCGACCGAAGCGTACTGCGCGTAGAAATTGGTGAGATCGGGGATGAGGTCCTTCACGACAGGCTGGTGCGGCAGCGGATTGATCTTCACCGCGCCGTCCTTCACGTCGTGCATCGAGCGGGTGCAGGCCAGCGTGTTCTGGCCGTCGATGTTCATCGCGCAGGAGCCGCAGACGCCTTCGCGACAGGAGCGGCGGAAGGTCAGCGACGGATCGATGTTGTTCTTGATCCAGATCAGGCCGTCCAGCACCATCGGCCCGCAATCCTGGGTGTCGACGTAATAGGTGTCGACGCTCGGAGTCTTGCCGTCGTCGGGATTCCAGCGATAGACGCGGAATTCGCGAGTTTCAGTCGCGCCCGCGGGCTTCGGCCAGGTCTTGCCGCCTGAAATCTTGGAGTTCTTCGGAAGTGCGAATTCAACCATTTCGATAAAGCTTTCGCTGTTCGCTCAGGACACGCGCGCCGTTTAGTAAACGCGAGCTTTCGGCGGGATGTACTGGACGTCGTTGGTCATGGTGTAGTCGTGAACCGGGCGGTACTCGATCTTGACCTTGCCGGAATCTTCCAGCCAGGCCAGCGTGTGCTTCATCCAGTTCTTGTCGTCGCGGTCGGAGAAGTCCTCGCGGGCATGCGCGCCGCGGCTCTCGGTGCGGTTGGCGGCCGAGTTCATCGTCACCACCGCCTGCGCGATCAGATTGTCGAATTCGAGCGTCTCGATCAGGTCGGAATTCCACACCAGCGAGCGGTCGGACACGGCGATGTCGGTGATGCCGCTGTGGACCTTCTCGATCAGGTTCTGGCCTTCGCTCAGGATGTCGCCGGTGCGGAACACCGCGCAATTATTCTGCATCACGTGCTGCATGCCTTCGCGCAGCTTGGCTGTCGGCGTGCCGCCGGAGGCGTAGCGGTAGTGGTCGAGCCGGCCGAGCGCCAGATCGGACGAGTTCGCCGGCAACTCCGGCTGGCTGGCGTTCGGCGTGAGCTTCTCGGCGAGGCGCAACGCCGCGGCGCGGCCGAACACGACGAGATCGATCAGCGAGTTGGAGCCGAGGCGGTTGGCGCCGTGCACGGAGACGCAAGCGGCTTCGCCGATCGCCATCAAGCCTGGGATGATGGCGTTGTCGTCGCCGTCCTTCTTGGTCAGGACTTCGCCGTGATAGTTCGTGGGGATGCCGCCCATGTTGTAGTGCACGGTCGGCACGATCGGGATCGGCTCGCGCGTCACGTCGACATTGGCGAAGATCTTTGCGGATTCCGAGATGCCCGGCAGGCGTTCGGCCAGTACCGCAGGATCGAGATGGTCGAGATGCAGGAAGATGTGGTCCTTCTTCTTGCCGACGCCGCGCCCCTCCCGGATCTCGATGGTCATCGCGCGCGAGACGACGTCACGCGAGGCCAGATCCTTCGCGGAGGGCGCATAGCGCTCCATGAAGCGCTCGCCCTCCGAGTTGACGAGATAGCCGCCCTCGCCGCGCGCGCCTTCGGTGACGAGACAACCCGAGCCGTAGATGCCGGTTGGGTGAAACTGCACGAACTCCATGTCCTGCATCGGCAGGCCGGCACGCAGCACCATGCCGCCGCCATCGCCCGTGCAAGTGTGCGCCGAGGTGCATGACGCATAGGCGCGGCCATAGCCGCCGGTCGCCAGAATCACGGTCTGGGCGCGGAAGCGGTGCAGCGTGCCGTCGTCGAGCTTGAGCGCGATGACGCCGCGGCAGGTGCCCTGGTCGTCCATGATCAGGTCGATGGCAAAGAACTCGATGAAGAACTCGGCCGCGTGGCGCAGCGACTGGCCGTACATCGTGTGCAGCATGGCGTGGCCGGTGCGGTCGGCGGCGGCGCAGGTGCGCTGCGCCTGGCCCTTGCCGTAGTCCAGCGTCATGCCGCCGAACGGGCGCTGGTAGATCTTGCCGTCTTCGGTGCGCGAGAACGGCACGCCCCAATGCTCGAGCTCGTAGACCGCCTCGGGCGCGTTGCGCACCATGTATTCGATCGCGTCCTGGTCGCCCAGCCAGTCGGACCCCTTTACGGTGTCGTACATGTGCCAGCGCCAGTCGTCCTTGTGCATGTTGCCGAGGGACGCCGAGATGCCGCCCTGCGCCGCGACGGTGTGCGAGCGGGTCGGAAACACCTTTGTGATGCAGGCGGTCCGAAGACCGGCTTCGCTGCAGCCGACCACGGCGCGCAGGCCCGCGCCGCCGGCCCCGACCACGACGACATCGTAGGTGTGGTCTTCGATCGGATAGGCTTTGCCGTTGGTGGCGGGAGCGCCGTTGGCCTTGCCATTGGTGTCTGTGGCCATGGCTTACACTCCGGAGGAAAGTTTCAGGATCGCGTAGGTCGAGGCCAGCGCCACGGCGAACGAGAAAAAGTTGTTGAGCATGATCGAGATGAGCTTCAGCTTCTCGTTATGGATGTAGTCCTCGATCACGACCTGCATGCCGATCTTCATGTGCCAGGCGCTGGCGAAGATGAAGAGCAGCAGGATCACCGCGATTGGCAGCGAGCCGAGGATCTGTGCGGCGCCGGCCTGGTTGCGGCCGAGCAGCATCATCACGATCACGATCACCGGGATCATCAGCAGCGTCATGGCGACGCCGGTGATGCGCTGGCGCCAGAAATCGGACGTGCCCGAATGCGCCGCGCCGAGATTGCGGACGCGGCCGAGCGGGGTGCGCATGGAGGAGCCCTTCGGAGAGCCGTGGGATTCGTCGAAACTCATCGTCCGCCTCCGATCGCGTAGGCGATGATCCAGACGAGGACGGTCAGCACGATGCCGCCGATCAACGCGCCCCAGGTCAACGCTTCGCGCTCGTTGGCCTTGAAGCCGTAGCCGAGGTCCCAGACGAAATGCCGGATGCCGCTGAGCATGTGGTGCATCAGCGCCCAGGTGTAGCCGAACACGATCAGCCGGCCGATGATGCTGCCGGTGAAGGCCTGGACGTGGCCATAGGCGGCGGGGCCGGAGGCCGCCGCAATCAGCCACCAGGCCAGAAGCAGCGTTCCGGCGTAGAGGGCAATTCCGGTGGCGCGATGGACGATGGAGAGCGCCATCGTCAGGGTCCAACGGTAGGTCTGAATGTGCGGCGAAAGCGGTCGGTCGATCCGTGCGGTCATGGGCTTCGATTGCTTTATTGCGGCCCAGCATGGGGCGCGCGGGGATCGCGAAAGGTCGGCTCTATTTACGGAGTCGATTTCACCTGCGCAATCACCAAATCGCCATCAATCGAACCTGGGTTCAGCTCTAGGCCCTTGATGTAACAAGGCCAATCAGCGGCTTGGTATACCAGGGCGATGGCGCACCGACGAAAGAAAGAACTTAAATTCATATTTTGTACGAGAGCCGAGACGCATTGAAATTACTATTGGAACGGCTCTAAGCCGCCGCGGGCCGGCCAGGGTTCGAACCAGTCGGTTCATGACGCTCGAACCGGCAGGGATGTGGGCGAGCAATCGCCAATTTCCGCCAAGTGTACCGATTTTTCGCGAGACGGGCGGATATGCGCAGCCTGCATCCCACCCCAGAACGGCAACCCACCGGTCGACCCGACAAATCAGATCGCCTAGAGCATTGCGGCCAGCTGTCCGAGCGATGCATCGGAGGAGTTGCGAGCCATCGCCGGGGCAGGTCAGGGGTGATTGCAGGACTTGATATCAAGGAGATCGTCGAACTCGCGCTGCTGCTGATCGCAACCGGCGCGCTCTCCGGATTTTTGGCCGGCGTGTTCGGCATCGGCGGCGGCGCGATTCTGGTGCCGGTGTTCTACGAGTGCTTCCGCATCGCCGGTGTGCCGCTCGAGGTGCGGATGCCGCTCTGTATCGGCACTTCGCTCGCCGTCATCATTCCGACCTCGATCCGTTCGTTCCAGGCGCATTACAAGCGCGGCGCCGTGGATCTTGCGATCCTCCGGGTCTGGTGGCTGCCGATCCTGATCGGCGTCGTCGCCGGCAGCGTGGTCGCGCGCTACGCGCCGGAGCGGCTGTTCAAGATCGTGTTCGTCGCCGTCGCCTGGTCGGCCGCGGTGCGGCTGATCTTCGCGCGCGAGAGCTGGAAGCTCGGCGATGACTTGCCAAAGGGGCCGCTGATGCGATTCTACGGTTTCTGCGTCGGCATTCTGTCGACCTTGATGGGTATCGGTGGTGGCCTGTTTTCGAATCTGCTGATGACGTTCTACGGTCGCCCGATCCATCAGGCAGTGGCGACATCGTCGGCGCTCGCAGTGCTGATCTCGATCCCTGGCGCGCTCGGCTACATCTACGCCGGCTGGCCTGCGGCGGCCAGCTATCCCGGCGTTGCAGCCCTGCAAGTGCCGTTCGCGCTTGGCTACGTCTCCCTGATCGGTGCGGTCCTGGTAATGCCGATGAGCCTCGTGACCGCGCCGCTTGGCGTGAGAGCCGCGCACGCGATGTCGAAGCGGACGCTGGAACTGGCGTTCGGGTGTTATCTGTTTATTGTCGGCAGCCGGTTTGTGCTGAGTTTGTTAGGCGGGCAGTGAGCGCCCCAAACTCCGTCATTGTGAGCGAAGCGAAGCAATCCAGGAGTCTTTCCGCAGCGGCAGTCTGGATTGCTTCGTCACAAGGGCTCCTCGCAATGACGACGAGAGTGCTGCGAACAACAGCCCCTACTTCTTCGCGTAAAGATCCTTGTAAATATCCCGCAGCACGTTTTTCTGCACCTTGCCCATGGTGTTGCGCGGCAGCTCGTCGACTACAAAGACGCGTTTGGGCATCTTGAACTTTGCCAGCCGGCCGTCGAGTGCCTTCAGCACCGCGGCCTCGGTCACATCGGCGCCCTTGTTGCAGACCAGCACGGCCGTGACGCCCTCGCCGAAATCGGCGTGGGGCACCCCGATCACGGCGGATTCGATCACGCCGGGCATGGCGTCGATCTCGCTCTCGATTTCCTTGGGGTAGACGTTGAAGCCGCCGGAGATGACGAGATCCTTGCCACGACCGAGAATGTGGACGTAACCCTTGGCGTCGATCTTGCCGAGGTCGCCGGTGATGAAGAAGCCGTCGTCGCGGAATTCCGCCTTGGTCTTCTCCGGCATGCGCCAGTAGCCCTTGAACACGTTGGGGCCCTTGACCTCGATCATGCCGATTTCGTCACGCGGCAGCTCCTTGCCCGTCTCGGGATCTGTGACGCGCACGGAGACGCCGGGAAGCGGAAAGCCGACCGCACCGGGCACGCGCTCGCCGTCATAGGGGTTCGAGGTGTTCATGTTGGTCTCGGTCATGCCGTAACGCTCGAGCACGGCATGCCCCGTCCGCGCCGACCATTCGCGATGGGTTTCGGCCAGCAGCGGCGCCGAGCCCGAGATGAACAGCCGCATATGCTTTGTGGTCTCGCGGGACAGCGCGGCATTCTGGAGCAGGCGGGTATAGAACGTCGGCACGCCCATCAGCACCGTGGCGCGCGCCATCAGCTTGATGATCAGATCCGGGTCGAGCTTCGGCAGGAAGATCATCGACGCGCGCGCGAACAGCGTCACGTTGGTCGCCACGAACAGGCCGTGGGTGTGGTAGATCGGCAGTGCGTGGATCAGTACGTCCTTGTCGGTGAAACGCCAGAAGCCGACCAGCGAGAGCGAGTTCGACGCCAGATTATCGTGGGTCAACATCGCGCCCTTGGAGCGGCCGGTGGTGCCGGACGTGTAGAGGATCGCGGCGAGATCGTCGTTTGCGCGCGACACGGTTGTGAATTCGCTGCTCGCCTTGTCGGCGGCTTCGCTCAGCGAGCCCTTGCCGTCAGGCCCGAGCGTCCCGATTGTCGCTTTCACCTTGGCGGCGATGGGGGCGAGGCCCTCCGCCTTGGCGGGATCGCAGACCACCAGCGAGGGCTCGGCATCGCCGATGAAATAGTCGAGCTCGTTCAGGGTATAGGCGGTGTTGAGCGGCAGGTAGACCGCGCCGGCCCGCACCGTCGCCAGATACAGCACGATGTTGGCCACGGATTTCTCGACCTGAACCGCAACGCGGTCGCCGGGCTTCACGCCGCGCGCGACCAGCACATTGGCCGTCTGTCCGGCCCGGGCGATCAGGTCGCCATAGCTGATGCGCTCGCCGTCATGCGTCTCGATCGCGAGGCGCTTGGGATCGTCGAGGCCGTCGAACAGGCGGGAAAACAGATTGGCGTTGGCAGCTTGGTTCATGCAAGATTTCCTCGACCGCAAGGATTGACCGCAAGGCTCATAAGCAAGGCTCGTCATACAAAGCCGGTCAAAACCGAGGGCTGGATTAGCAAAAACCGCCCCGATGAAGCAACGGAGACAGTTTGCATGACCAAAAACGGGAAACGCGTGGCCTGGGTGACAGGCGGGGGCAGTGGGATCGGGGAGGCCGGCGCCGAGGCGCTCGCGGCCGACGGCTGGACGGTGGTGGTCTCCGGCCGGCGCAAGGACGCCCTGGATACCGTGGTCGCGAAGATCACTGGGGCGGGCGGGGCCGCCGAGGCCATCGCACTGGACGTGTCCGTCGCCGCCGCGGCCCAGAAGGCGGCCGATCAAATCGTCGCGAAGCACGGCCGGATCGACCTGCTGGTCAACAATGCCGGCATCAATGTCCCCAAGCGCAGCTGGAAGGACATGGAACTGGAGGGCTGGGACCAACTGGTCCAGGTCAATCTCAACGGAGTGCTCTATTGCATGCGCGCAGTGCTGCCGACGATGCGCAAGCAGCAGGACGGCTCCATCATCAACGTCTCGTCATGGGCCGGCCGCCACGTCTCGAAAATGCCGGGCCCCGCCTACACCACGACCAAGCATGCGGTGCTGGCTCTGACCCACTCCTTCAACATGGACGAATGCGTCAACGGTCTGCGCGCCTGCTGCCTGATGCCGGGCGAGGTGGCGACCCCGATCCTGAAGCTGCGCCCGGTGGTGCCGAGTGAGGAGGAGCAGGCCAGGATGCTGCAATCCGAGGACCTCGGCCGCACCATCGCGTTCATCGCGAGCATGCCGGCGCGAGTGTGCATCAACGAGCTCTTGATCAGCCCGACGCATAATCGCGGGTTCATTCAGACGCCGCACAACAGGGATTGAGGTGTAGCGCGCCGCCGCAATCTCTCCTCGTCGTCCCGGGGCGCGACGAAGTCGCGAGCCCGGGATCCATAACCACAGGGAAAAGTTGTCGCGCTAGACGGTCACTCCGAGTCTTCGCCAAATGTCTCCCTGTGGCTATGGGTCCCGGATCGTCGCTTCGCTTGTCCGGGACGACAGCGGAGTGTGTGGTGCGCTCGCCTCACCCCACGAGCAAACCCGCACTTAGTTTCACGCATCACAAAGAAGTTTAATCCGAAACCGCTTCGCAAACCCTCCCGTAATTCGAGCCAACGACGTCGCTGCTGCTTCACGCTCACAGGTCGCAGCCACCGTTGTTGCCCAACCAACGCCGGCGACCGCCGGTCACCATCCAATCGGGAGACTCTCCATGTCGAAGCGCATTGCCTATCTTACCGCTGCAGCTTTCAGCGCGCTGGCCATCACCGCGACCGTCGTCGCGCCTGTTCGCGCCGAGGAAAAGACCGTCATGGTCGGCGGCGCCGCGATGTTCCCGTCCAAGAACATCGTCCAGAATGCCGTCAACTCGAAGGACCACACCACGCTGGTGGCGGCGGTGAAGGCGGCCGGCCTGGTGCCGACGCTGGAAGGCAAGGGCCCGTTCACGGTGTTCGCGCCGACCAACGCCGCCTTCGGCAAGCTGCCGGCCGGCACCGTCGATACCTTGGTCAAGCCTGAGAACAAGGCGACGCTGACCAGGATCCTGACCTACCATGTTGTGCCCGGCAAGCTCGAGGCTTCCGATCTCATCGACGGCAAGAAGATGAAGACCGCCGAAGGCGAGGAGCTGACGGTGAAGAAGATGGACGGCAAGGTCTGGATCGTCGATGCCAAGGGCGGCACCTCGATGGTGACGATCTCCAACGTCAACCAGTCGAACGGCGTGATCCATGTGGTCGACACCGTGCTGATGCCGGCGACGTAACACCGCGCAGTCCGGCTTCATCCCCGAGCCGGATGCGACGAAATGGCGAGCCGGGGGCACCCGGCTCGCTTTATTGTGACCACGATAGACCGCCGGTATGGATTCGATGCCGGGCAGGGCGTAACGAAAGCGGACGCATCGGCGTATAATTGCTGTCAGACGATGTTCAGGACGGAACCGCCATGTCGAGCCTCACTGTCACCGACGAGCAGGTCAGCGCCACCCCGGTCAAAGTGATCCAGCCGGCCTGGGTCCGGGTCATGCACTGGATCAACGCCCTCGCCATGATCCTGATGATCCTGTCGGGTTGGCAGATCTACAACGCCTCGCCGCTGTTCGGTTTCAGCTTTCCGCGCGAGTACACGCTCGGCGGCTGGCTCGGCGGCGGCCTGCTCTGGCACTTTGCGGCGATGTGGCTCTTGATGATCAACGGCCTTGCCTATCTCGTCACGGGTTTCGCCACCGGCCGCTTCCGCAAGAAACTGCTGCCGATCACCCCGTCCGGCGTGCTCCATGATGTCAGGGCTGCCCTGACCTTCAAGCTCGGCCATGCCGATCTCACCGTCTACAATTACGTGCAGCGGACGCTCTATGCCGGCATCATCCTGGTCGGCGTGATCATCGTGCTGTCGGGGCTGGGGATGTGGAAGCCGGTGCAATTGCACTGGCTCGTGAGCCTGTTCGGCGACTATCCAACCGCGCGCTACATCCATTTCTTCTGCATGGCCGCCATCTGCGCCTTCCTCGTCATTCACGTTTTACTCGCGCTGCTGGTGCCGAAGAGCCTGCGTGCGATGATCATCGGCCGCTAGAGCGGAGCAAGAACCATGGCCAAGCGCTCATTCCTGATCCCCGGCGTCGACAAGCGGCTGCTGATCAAGGACTCCATCAAGACGATGCCAGAGGTCAGCCGCCGCCGCTTCATCGCGGGCGGCGCCAGCTTAGGGGCGCTGACGCTGCTCACCGGCTGCGACGTGATCGACTCCTCCTCCGCCGAGGAGATGCTGAAGAGTGTCTCGAAGTTCAACGATGCCGTGCAGGATTTCATCTTCAATCCCGACGCCCTGGCGCCGACGTTTCCTGAGAGCGCGATCACAAAACCGTTTCCGTTCAACGCCTATTACGATCTCGACGACGCGCCCGATGTCGACGGTGCCGACTGGAAGCTCGAAGTTCGCGGTCTCGTCGACAACAAGAAGTCATGGACGCTTCCGGAATTGTACAAGCTGCCGCAGGTCACACAGATCACCCGTCACATCTGCGTCGAGGGCTGGAGCGCGATCGGCAGCTGGACCGGCACGCCGATGCGCGACTTCCTCAAGCTGATCGGCGCCGAAACCCGCGCCAAATACGTCTGGTTCCAGTGTGCCGATAAGGACGGCTACAACTCTCCGCTCGACATGCGCACTGCGCTGCATCCGCAGACCCAGATGACGTTCAAATACGCCGGCGAAATCCTGCCGCGCGCGTATGGGTTTCCAATGAAGATCCGCGTGCCGACCAAGCTCGGCTTCAAGAACCCGAAATACGTGGTGTCGATGGAAGTCACCAACGACTACAAGGGCGGTTACTGGGAAGACCAGGGGTACAATTCGTTCAGCGGGAGCTGATCGTCGCTCCGGCGAAGCTGCAGTAGGGTGGGTTAGCCCTGCAGATGCGCGAAGCGCATCTGCTCGGCGTAATCCACCTCTTTGGTTTCCGCGGCGACAGACGTGGTGGGTTACGCCTTCGGCTAACCCACCCTACTGAACCGTTTTTTTGGCGGGCCCCACCTTCCGCTGGCACAGCGCTGCTAGAGCGCCCAGCGCCAGTAGCGCTGCAGACACATTCAGCGCGTAACTCAGGCTCCCCAGCGCATCCGTGATCGCGCCGACCACGATCGGGCCGAGCGTCTGGCCGACGCCGAACGAGATCGTCATCGCCGCGATCGCGGTCGGCCACACCTCGGGCGGATAGTTGAAGCGCACGAAGGCGGTGGTCGAGCCGACCACGGCGAAGAACGCGACGCCGAACACGACGGCTGACACCGCGAGCCATGCCGGCGAATGCCCGAGCATCGGCAGGGCGGCGCCGAGCGCGTTGGTGCCGAGGATGATGGCGGTGGCCAGTCCGCCGCGATCGAGCGCGAGCACGCGGCGCCAGGCCCACGGCGTGACGAAGGCGCTCAAGCCGATCAGGCTCCAGAACGCCGCCTGCGCCGCGGCCCCGCCGCCTCCGTCGCGCACATAGGCGATCATGAAGGTCATGTAGGCGATGTAGCCCGCGCCAAACAGGAAGTAGCCGGCGAGATAGATCAGCACCGGAAGAATCTCGAAAGCGCCGTGGCTGCCTTGCGAGAAACGCACGCCGCTCTCGATGCGGACCAGGAACAGCGGCACGGTCATCACAACGGACAGCAGGGTCATCGCCCACCACACCACCCACCACGAGCCCGGCCCGAAATATTGCAGCGTGAACGGGGCGATCAGCCCTGAGGCGAGAATGCCGATGCCGGGCCCGGCATAAAACAGGCTGAGCAGGAAATTGGCCCGCTCCGGCCGCGACTGCGCGATGGAAGCGGCCAGCGCGCCGCCGGCGACGAAGCCGGCTGCGGCGCCAACGCCCAGCACGAGACGGGCCAGGCTCAGCGCAACGAAATTCCCGGTCAGCGCGCAAGTCGCAAGCGCCGCGACGCAGGCCAGGGTTCCGCCGCGGATCGCGGCCGACCAGCCGACCCGTTCGATCAACCGGGATGCCACCAGGGCGCCGACGAGATAGCCGACGGCGTTGATGGTGTTCATGAAACCGGCCGCCGAGTAGGACCAGCCGAGGTCCTCCCGCATGTCCGGCAGCACCAGGGCATAGGCAAAGCGGCCGATGCCGAGCCCGACCGTCGCAGCCAGCGACAGGGTCAGGATCAGCCGCGCGGGGTGGGCGGGCGGGGGGAAGTCAGGTGCGTGCAAGGGGGTACTCCGGCATGCGCAGTGTGGCAGGCCCTGCCCGCCTTGCACAGAACCGAAGCGGCAATGGTGTCTTGCCAAGCACGCAACGCCGCTCTAGCACTCCGGCCGAAATTCACGAGATGCCGTCATGCCCGGCCTTGTGCCGGGCATCCACGTTCTTCGCGCCATAAGCAGGGACGTGGACGGCCGGGACATAGGCGAGCGGAAGCGACGCCGTCCTTTGGCCGGCTATGCCGGCCATGACGAAACGGAGGAAGAACGACCATGGCGACCCACAAACTGCTGCTGCTTCCCGGCGACGGTATCGGCCCCGAGGTGATGGGCGAGGTGAAGCGGCTGATCGACTGGCTCAATTCGGCCGGAATCGCCAAGTTCGAGACCGACACCGGCCTCGTCGGCGGTTCGGCCTACGACGCGCACAAGGTGTCGATCTCGGAAGGCGATATGGCCAAGGCCAAGGACGCCGACGCGATCATCTTCGGCGCGGTCGGCGGCCCGAAATGGGACGCGGTGCCCTACGAGGTGCGCCCCGAAGCCGGCCTGCTCCGTCTGCGCAAGGACCTCGGTCTGTTCGCCAACCTTCGTCCCGCCGTGTGCTACCCGGCGCTCGCGGAGGCCTCGAGCCTCAAGCGCGAGGCGGTCGAGGGCCTCGACATCATGATCGTGCGCGAGCTCACCGGCGGCGTCTATTTCGGCGAGCCCAAGACCATCACCGATCTCGGCAATGGCCAGAAGCGCGCCATCGATACCCAGGTCTACGACACCTATGAAATCGAGCGCATCGGCCGCGTCGCCTTCGAGCTTGCGAAGAAGCGCAAGAACAAGGTGACCTCGATGGAGAAGCGCAACGTCATGAAATCGGGCGTGCTCTGGAACGAGGTCATGACCCAGGTCCACAAGCGCGAATATCCCGATGTCACGCTCGAGCATCAGCTCGCCGATTCCGGCGGCATGATGCTGGTGAAATGGCCGAAGCAGTTCGACGTCATCGTCACCGACAATCTATTCGGCGACATGCTGTCCGACATCGCTGCGATGCTGACGGGATCGCTCGGCATGCTGCCCTCGGCCTCGCTCGGCGAGGTCGACGTCAAGAGCAAGAAGCGCAAGGCGCTGTACGAGCCCGTGCACGGCTCGGCGCCTGATATCGCAGGCCAGGGCCTCGCCAATCCGATCGCGATGATCTCGTCCTTCGGCATGGCGCTGCGCTACTCCTTCGACATGGGCGCGCTCGCCGACAAGGTCGACGCCGCGATCGCCGCCGTGCTGGCCAGCGGCCTGCGCACCGCCGACATCAAGTCGGAAGGCACCACTGCCGCCTCGACCACGCAGATGGGCGAAGCGATCCTGAAGGAATTGCAGAAGCTGCACGCGTAACATGAGTGCCGTCATTCCGGGATGGTGCGTAGCACCAGACCACAGGTGCGCAATTGCGCACCGGGGAATCTCGAGATTCCGGGTTCGGCTCTTCGAGCCGCCCCGGAATGACGGTGTGGCACGAAACAAAAATGGCCGGGCGCGAGCCCGGCCATTTTGATTCGGTCGATATGTCCGCCTCAGTACAGCGGGAAATTCTGCGGATAGCCGCCAACATCCTGCGGCGTACTCAGCGGCTGGCGATCGATCGGGCGGTTGAGATTTTCGCGCGCGAAGGTCGGATAGCCCACCGCCGGCGGGAAGGCGTAGTCGGAGAACTTGCGGTCGCCCGGATTGACCTCGGTGCCGCCGTCGAGCCAGGAGCGCTTGCTCACATAGATGCGGGTGCGGCCCTGCTGATAGGTCGCGTTGGGGCCGCTCGGACCGTAATAGGGACGGCCGTTGTCATAGCGCTGCTTCTTGGTATCGGCCGAGGCGGGTGTCGCGAAGGCTGAGGACATGGCAATCACGGCGCCGGCCGCAAGCCACATCGCCAGTTTGTTCGCGGCAGAGAAATTCGAGCTCATCACGTCCCCTTCAGGCGGCAAGCCGCCAATCAATTTCACCCTCATACTAACCCGGCCGGGGCGGCTGCAACTAGGTCTATTGGGTCACACCAGCGCTGAATAATCGTGCGCGCCGGCAAAAGTTGCATGGATACAGCCACTTGAGCTTGATGCCGGTCAAAGCGCTCCGCGCAATTGCGCATTGGCGGCGCCGAGCAGCCAGTCCGACGATCCCGGCGGTGCGCAGGGACGGCGCTTCAGCTCCGCATGGGCGAACAATTCGGCCAGCTTCGGCTCGTTGCCCGAGGTCAACAGCGTCAGCCGGTTCAGCGTGCAGGCGATCGCCGCGCGCCGGGCGGGCAGGCTGTCGCCCTGGCAGGAAAATCCGGAGATCTGGAGCGCCGGCTCCTCGCTGCGCTTGAGGTAGCCGAGGCAGGCCCGCGTGCCTTCCGGGATGCCGGTCGGCCGGAACAGGGCGACGGGGCCGAACTTCGTGTCGATCAGGCCGGCTTGCTCCAGCGGGTTCGCGGTGCCCAGTCCCATCCGGACGGCCAGGTCCATCGTTGCCGGACGCGCCACGTCGAATTCGCCGCCTTCCCGGTAAATCTCGAGCTCGGCCACGGCCTCGTCCGCCTCGCCCGCCCAGCGCATCACGTCCCTGCGGCCGCCTTCGGGGTGCCTGAGGATGGTGTAAGAGGCTGTTTTTTCTGACGAATCGAGCCGGCTGAGGGCGAAGGCCGGAGGCGACCGGTCGGCCACGCTCCAATTCGGTTTCAGCGCCGGCTCGTCGTCGCGCAAGTTTGGCAGCTGGCCGAGTGCCGCCAGGCCGAGGATGGCAAACAGCACCAAAGCCCCCACATAGGCGAACAAGCGTGCCAGCGTGCCGACGACCTCGTCGGCGAAGGCTGCAAGCGCCAGATGGATCTGGGTGGGGTTTGCGGCCGAGCTGGCCTCGGGCGACTGCATTCACGTCCCTAAGGCATGGTCCAACGTTGTCTTGAGGCCGGTTCTCGCATAGAAGCGCTGCTCTTCCTGTTTAAGCCTCAGCTTCAGGAACGAGCTTTTTCGTCGGAGAGTGAACGATGGGTTACAAAGTCGCAGTCGTCGGCGCGACCGGCAATGTCGGACGGGAAATGCTCAACATCCTCGATGAGCGCAAATTCCCCGCGGACGAGGTTGTGGCCCTGGCGTCACGCCGCAGCATGGGCGTCGAGGTCTCCTACGGCGACCGCACGCTGAAGGTCAAAGCGCTCGAGCATTACGACTTCTCCGACGTCGACATCTGCCTGATGTCGGCCGGCGGCGAGGTGTCGAAGGAATGGTCGCCGAAGATCGGCGCCGCCGGCACGGTCGTGATCGACAATTCCTCGGCCTGGCGCATGGATCCGGACGTGCCGTTGATCGTACCGGAAGTGAATGCGGACGCGACCGCCGGCTTCAAGAAGAAGAACATCATCGCCAACCCGAACTGCTCGACCGCGCAGCTCGTGGTCGCGCTCAAGCCGCTGCACGACAAGGCGACGATCAAGCGCGTCGTGGTCTCGACCTATCAATCGGTGTCGGGCGCCGGCAAGGATGCGATGGACGAATTGTTCTCGCAGACCAAGGCCGTCTACACCAACCAGGAGCTGGTCAATAACAAGTTTCCCGCGCGCATCGCCTTCAACGTCATTCCCCAGATCGACGTCTTCATGGAGGACGGCTACACCAAGGAAGAGTGGAAGATGATGGCGGAGACCAAGAAGATTCTTGATCCCAAGATCAAGCTCTCCGCGACCTGCGTGCGCGTGCCGGTTTTCGTCGGTCATTCCGAGGCCGTCAACATCGAGTTCGAGAATCCGATCAGCGTGGACGAAGCGCGCGACATCCTGCGCAAGGCGCCGGGCTGCCTCGTCATCGACAAGCATGAGCCTGGCGGCTACGCCACACCGTATGAAGCCGCCGGCGAGGACGCCACCTATATCAGCCGCATCCGCGAGGACGCGACGGTGGAGAACGGCCTCGTGCTGTGGTGCGTGTCGGACAATCTACGCAAGGGCGCCGCGCTCAACGCGATCCAGATCGCGGAAGTCCTGATCAACCGCAAGCTGATCAGCGCGAAGAAGAAGGCGGCGTAACTCCGCCGCCGTAGGGTGGGTTAGCCGAAGGCGTAACCCACCTCTTTCGGCTCCGCGGCGACAGAAGCGGTGGGTTACGCCTTCGGCTAACCCACCCTACGAACCACGGATGCAAGCCACGCTTCGCGCGTTCCTGAATTCCTTCGCGTCCTTGTCCAGCACGAACAGCGATCCCTCGGCGACGCCGAAATAGGCGCCGTGGGTCTGCATCTGGCCGCTCTCGACCGCCTTCTGCACGAACGGGAAGGTCATCAGGTTTTCCAGGCTGCGGAACACCGCGGCCTTTTCGATGCGCTCGACGAATTGCGCCATGGTCTCGTGGTCGCGCTGCTCCACCACCTCGCCCGGCTTGATGAACATCTGCATCCATTTGCCGATGAAGTCGCCCGGCGTGAGCGGCTCGATCTTGTCGACGAAGGCGCGGATGCCGCCGCACTGGGCGTGCCCGAGCACCACGATGTGCTTCACCTTCAGCACCGTCACGGCATATTCCAGCGCCGCCGAGACGCCATGCGCGTTGCCGTCGGGCTGATACACCGGCACCAGATTGGCGATGTTGCGGACAACGAAGAGTTCGCCCGGTCCGACGTCGAAGATCACTTCGGGCGAGACGCGGCTATCGCAGCAGCCGATCACCATCACTTCAGGGAACTGCCCCTTCACCGACAGCTCGCGGTAGCGGGTCTGCTCGGTCGGCAGCCGCTGGGTGGCGAAGGCCTTGTAGCCTTCCAGCAAATGCTCTGGGAATGTGGTCATGGCTTATGCCTAATCATATACCGCTGGGGCGAACAAGCCTTTCGAATAGGCAGGCCAGATGCTATCCGCTTCGGTCGGAAGTGAGACGAGGAAACGGAAGGAACGCTTGCATGACCCGCCCGCGCCGCAGCCATCTGTTCATGCCCGGCTCCAACCCCCGCGCGCTGGAAAAGGCGCGTAATCTCGCCGCCGACGGCCTGATCCTTGATCTGGAAGATTCCGTCGCGCCCGATGCCAAGGCCGTGGCGCGCGACGGCATCGCCGCCGCGATCGCCGCCAAAGGGTTCGGCAAGCGCGAGATCCTGATCCGGACCAACGGTCTCGACACGCCGTGGTGGGCCGACGATGTCGCGATGGCGGCGAAGGCCTCGCCGGACGGCATCCTGGTTCCAAAGGTTTCAAGCGTGGAGGACCTCGACACGATCGGTCGCCGCCTCGCCGAACTCGGCGCGGCGCCGACCGTGAAGGTCTGGGCCATGATCGAGACCGCACGCGCGGTGCTGCATGCCGAAGAGCTGGCGGCCGCGGGGCGCGATCCCGCGCGGCGCCTGTCAGGCTTCGTGTTCGGCCCGAACGACATCTCGCGCGAGACGCGCATCAAGATGCTGCCCGGCCGCGCCGCGATGGTCCCGATGATCACCCATTGCATCCTGGCAACGCGCGCCCATGGCCTCGAAATCCTCGACGGCCCCTACAGCGACATCGCCAACTCCGACGGTTTCGCCACCGAATGCGCGCAAGGCCGCGATCTCGGTTTTGACGGCAAGACGCTGATCCATCCCGCGCAGATCGAAGCCTGCAACGCGATCTTCACCCCGCCCGAAGAGGAAGTCGCGCGCGCCCGAAAGATCATCGCCGCGTTCGAATTGCCGGAGAACGTCTCGCGCGGCGCGATCCGTCTCGACGGCGCCATGGTGGAGCGCCTGCACGCCGACATGGCGCGGCGCACGATCGAGATCGCGGATGCGATTGCGGCGATGGGCAAGGGTTGAGGTTCGCCGCTTGCGACAGCGCTTTGCTGCGAATTCAGGAACTGCGTCGTCGCGTCACTGCCTTCGTCTCGCATTCTTTAAGGTTTCGGATGGTAGCTCACCGACCGCTCGCCGATATTCCGATGCGAAGCGCCCAAGATTCTGGAAGCCACATTTGAACGCGACGGCAACTACGCTGGTCTGCTCATCGGGATGGCGCAAGAGCTCCGTCGCCCGCTGCAGCCGGAAGCGCCGCGCGAACTGACCCGGTGATCCCCGCCCCGCCAGGGAGAATTCCCGATAAATCGTCCGCACGCTGACGTTGGCGATTGCGGCCATCTTCTCCAGATCGATTGGTTCGTCCCAATGAGCCTCGATGTAGGATTCGACGATGTCGATGACGGATCGGTTGGCGCCCGGTGCCGGGCCCTGAAACCGGTCAGTGAAATTGTGCCGGTGCGCCAGAAGAATTCGAACCATCAGCGCCCGCTCAAGTTCGCCGATGGCTATGGGGGAGTAATCCTGGCCGAACCTGTCCAACTCCTCCGCGAATCTAAAGACGTCCTGACGAACATGAGTCATCACCGACGGATCAGCTTCGCCCGGGGCGAAACGCAGCTCCGTGTCGCTATCATCGCCCAGGATTGTCTTGAGCAACCGCTCGAGTGCGCCGGCATCGATCCTCAGCACCAATTGGCGATAGCCCGGCGCAAACTCGAGATCCAGCCTGGCGTCTCCGGAGATGATCGGACTGAAGGCCTCAATCAGCTCGCTGCTCCCATTGGTCCTGAAGCTCGCAGCCCCCTGGATGGAGAAGAACTGGCGGAGAATCTGCGATTCTGGAAAGGAGAGCGACGCCGCACCGTCGTAGCCGCAGAACGCGAGGCCGATCGATTGCAAGCGAGCAAAATTGGCGTGGATACCGAACTCGCCGCCGTGCTTGTCGAAGCGGTCGGCGCCATATTCGGCGAACAGGCGGTCGCGCGCGAACTCGCTGTCGCGCGACTGAAGCAAAGGATACCGGTCGAGATAAGAGACGCCGCCCAAATCAGATTCCTCCCCGCAGAGACTAGCGTATCGCCTCCCCGGCGCTGCCAATGCGAGACTGAATGAAACGGCTGTCGGACGTGGCTGGATCACTCGAGGAGGCATGAACGCGCTCATGTCGGCTGCGACCAATTGTCCGATCCCCATACGCATACCTGATCCTCGGGACCACGGACTCGTGATCGATCGTTGCCGGCCGCATTGCCGACTATCGAGAACGATCTTTAGGCCTTTCTTCGCAATTCAAAGCCGATGGCCTGTTCGGCGAGTCAGCAAAGGTCGGGAAGTTTCTGTCCGGCTAATCGCGTTGGCGGAATCCGGCCATTGTGTCTTCGATCGGACAAATACTCTGATAATTCGATTCGTATAGCTCGTTCATGTGCTGGGTCGCGGAGCCGACGAACGGTCGGTCCTCGTGAGATTCCGAGCGAGATCATGAATTCTGCGATCGCTTGCAAGCCCACGCGCTGCAAACGGGCCATCAATTTCGGAGCGATGAAATGTTCGGTCGTAAATCCCGTGTCGATGCACAAGCTCAGATTGAGGCAATCGGCCGGTCGCAAGCCATGATCGAATTCAATCTTGATGGGACGATCATCACGGCTAACAAGAATTTTCTCGACGCCCTCGGCTATCGGCTCGATGAAATCCAGGGCAAACATCATTCCATGTTCGTTCCCGCCGACCAGCGTGATAGCGCCGAGTACAAGGCGTTCTGGGCCGCATTGAACCATGGCGAGTATCAGGCGCGCGAGGTCAAGCGGATCGCGAAGGGCGGCCGTGAGGTCTGGATCGAAGCATCCTACAATCCGGTGCTCGACGACAACGGCAAGACGGTGAGGGTCGCCAAGATTGCGACCGACATCACCGGGAAGAAGATCCGCAGCATGGCGGACGCTTCCAAGATCGCCGGCATCAGCCGTGCGCAGGCCGTGATCGAGTTCACGCTCGATGGCACCATTGTCACCGCCAACGAGAATTTCTGCAACGCGCTCGGCTATTCGCTGACCGAGATCCAAGGCAAGCATCACAGCCTCTTCGTGCCACAGGCCGAGCGCGACGGCACGGCCTATCGCGAGTTCTGGGCCGCGCTCAA